>CAZCDO010000198.1:0-6933 GCA_964497135.1 uncultured Verrucomicrobiota bacterium | reverse complement strand
TACAAACAAGGAGGACGGGAATGAAAACACTACTGGCCGGATTATTGTGCGGAATGGTGGGAATTCAGTTGGCGGGTGCGGCGGAAGAGACCAGCAAACCGGCGGCCCCGGTCGCCGTCGAGGCCCAAGCCCCGATCCAGGTTTATCCCGCTGCCATTCTGCCCTTCCAGGAACGCGGCTCCGGCGTCAAGGAAATGGGCGCCAAGGTCAGCGACATGCTCTTCGCCTATTTGGTGGCCAATCCCGACCTGTTTTTGGTCGATCGCGCGGACCTGGATAAAACCCTGGCCGAAGCCGAACTCAACCTGTCGGGCGTGGTTTCGCCGGATCAGGCGAATCAAGTCGGCAAATTAACCGGCGCGAAGATCCTGATCACCGGCTCGGTGATTGACTCCGACAAGACGTTGTTTTTGGTCGCCAAGATCATTGGAACGGAAACCACCCGCGTTTTAGGTTCCTCCGTACAGGGCAAGTCGAGCGACGACATTGCGCCCCTGGTCCAGGAACTGGCCAACAAGGTGTCGGAGACCATCAGCAAACGAGCCGGTGAACTGGTCGCGAAGACGGTCAAGATCGAGGACCGATTAGCGCTGTTGAAGACCAAGTTGGGCGATGCCAAGCGTCCGACCGTCAGCGTTCATGTTCAAGAGCGCCATGTGGGCCAAGCGACCATCGACCCGGCCTCCGAAACCGAACTGATTCTTTTCCTGAAATCCTGCGGTTTTGAAGTTCTGGATTCGAATGATACGGGGCACAAAAAGGCCGACATCCTGATCGAAGGCGAAGGGTTTAGCGAATTTGCCACCCGCCGGGGTGGGCTGGTCAGCGTGAAATCGCGTTTGGAGATCAAGGCCAAGGACCGGATGACCGAAAAGATCATTGCGGTCGATCGTCAAACGGCGGTCATGGTGGACTTGACCGAACAAATCGCCGGGAAAACCGCCCTTCAATCCGCCGCCGCCCAAATCGCCGAACGCCTGTTGCCGCAGTTGGTGAAGTAAAAACGAGCGCGGATCACCCGGATTAAGGCATTCGAATGAAAAAAATGACGCTCGGAGTGGTGTTGGCGTTCGGCCTCCTTATTCCAACAACCCTCCTTGCGGATGTACATTATGTCAGTCCGAATGGATATCACGTCTCACCCTTCAACTCCTGGACAAACGCGGCCACAAATATTCAAGCCGCCATCAACTCGGCTAGTGTAACGGATATCGTCTGCGTCGCCACCGGAACCTATTCGCTGTCGGCGTCCATCTCCATCACGAATGCGATCACGTTGTTGTCTTTGGAGGGACGGACGAATACCATCATCGATGGCGGAGACCTCTATCGCTGTCTAACACTGAACAGTACCGGGGCCGTGGTCGACGGGTTCACGATCACCCGCGGCAATTCCCCGGAGGGGGGCGGCGGGGTTTGGTCGGCCTCCGGGGGAACCATCCGCAACTGCACGTTGGTCAGCAACACGGCACACTCGGCCACGATTTCTGAAACATCCGGTGGCGGAGGCGTCTATCTCGCGAACGGAGGTCTTCTCGATAACTGCCGAATTGTCAGTAATCTGGTGTATTCATCCAGGAGTTCGGCAAAAATCGCCGGAGTTGGGGTCTATCTGTATGCCGGGGGCGAACTGACCAACTGCGATATCAGTTACAACTCAGCAACCTCCAGCCAGGAAGCAGTCTACGGAGGGGGGATCTATCTGCGCAATGGCGGGAACCTTCGTAACTGTCGGATTATTGGCAACAGTGCCAGGGCCAAACCCGGGGATGGCGGAGGAGTCTATAGCAAGGTGGGGGGGATTTTCGATGGGTGCGACATCAGTTCAAATGAGTGTGAATCCTGGTCCGGTGTCAGCACGTCCGGCGGGGGGGTTAATCTCATCAAGGGGGGCACACTCAAGAATTGTAATATTCGGGGCAACACTGCGGGAAAGAGTGGGCGGGGAGGCGGAGTTAGCGCCATCAGTGGGACGGTAACGATAGAAGTCTGCATCATCGAGAACAATCGTTGTCTTGTCGATCTGGGCGCTGGCGGAGGGGTACATATGGCGCCGGGCAGTGTGTTACGAAAAAGTCCGGTCCGTGGCAATAGTGCGGCCCGAGGGGGGGGCCTTTTCCTGAATGGCGGCGGCCTGGTCGATCGCTGTATCGTCGAATCGAATGAATCGGCGACGGCCTCCGGCGGCATCGAGAGCAATCAAGGCGGTACCATCCAGAATTCCCTGATCTGTCATAACCGGACCACCGGTGGCAATGCGGGCGGCATCTTCTGCTCTGGCAACATTGTGATTGATAACTGTACGATCTACGCGAACGAATCTAAATCCACCGGGGGCGGTGTGTATTGCGCGGGGTCGGAGGGCGGGCTATTTCGCAATACCATCATTTACGACAATACCGCTCCTGTAGACGCCAACTACCATCTTCATTCCAGCGGATATACGTTCACAAACTGCTGTGCCATCCCATTGATCACAAACGGCCCCAATATCGCGCTCAATCCGAATTTCGTCGGCACCAGTGACTACCGACTCTCGACGGGCTCCCCGTGCATTGACGCCGGCACCAACCTTACGAACGTTTCGGTCGACTTGGTTGGGATCGCGCGCCCTCTGGACGGCACCGGTGACGGCACATCGCAATGGGATATCGGGGCGTACGAGCATGTGCGGGTCGGCGTGGATACGGATGGCGATGGCGCGGACGACGCTTCCGAGATCCGGGCCGATACCAGCCCGATTTCAGCCATGTCCATCCTGACCCTCGCGGGCATCACTCTGGATGGCGGTGACGTGTGCGTCGACTGGCGGGGCGGTCTCCACGCCACCCAATACCTGGAGCGGGCGGTAAGCATCGATACCGGCATCGAGTGGCAGGTGATCTTCACCAATCTGCCGCCGACGGTCACCACCACGGCCTGGGACGCGCAGAACGGCGACCCTCGCGGATTCTATCGCATCCGGGTTCCCTAATGAAAAAATGGCCGCTATTTCCCGATAGTGCCGATGACTTTTCGCTCCTCCCTCCCCCCGACGCGGGGGAGGGTTGGGGTGAGGGGAATCCGTCAGATCAATGAAAAAATTTTTTTTGATTCCGATAGAATATTGGATTGCCGCCGTTATCAGCGCTACAGGATGGTCGACTTCCGCAACCGGCACGGAAGAAACACAGCACCGACCCAGCATAGCCGTGCTACCTTTTGTTTGTGCCGGGCCATCGAATGACCTGGCGTGGGCCGGGAAAGCGCTGCCGGACCTGATCACGGCCCGACTGGGAACCGAAGCTTCCTTGGACGTGCTCGACCGGGATTTCGTTTGGAGCGTGTTGGCGGAACAGGGACTCGGAGCCAATGGGCTCATCGCGACGGATTCGTTTGTGGGGAGCAAGCTGCGTCTGGCAGATTTCCTGGTCTCGGGCGAAATCACTGCCGGCACCGGGGAAGACATCGTATCCCTGCGCATTGTCCGATCAGCATCGGGCGCCTTGGAGAAAACCGTGGCGATCAAAGGGAAATTACCTAAGTCATTGGGCGACATGGTGGAATCCGCGTCTGCGGCGATCACGGGAATCGCTTCCGGCGGACAACTCAAGCCGGAACCCGGCGATTCACGGCTGGCCCGCGTGCCGGAAGCTGTAGATTTTTATTATCGGGGCTTGGGATGGTGTATCCAACAGCGCCCCTTGCGCGCAGCGCCTTATTTCGCGGAGGCCGCCAGACGCGACCCTGGATTTGTCTTGGCACTGGTTCGCGAACGCCAATGCTACACCCAGTCGGGGCTCCCGCACTTGGCCCGCTGGGTGGATGATCGACTCAAAACTATTGCCCCCTCGCTCGCTATATCCACCCATCAGCCGGCCCCCAACCATAACACCCGCCCGGCGTTATTGCTGAACATCACGTCCGCCTCGGGAATTGACCCAAGGATCGCCCCGGAGTGGCGCACCTTGCTGGAGAGCCATCTTGCTGCCAATGGCATTACGCTGGTTGGCCTGGATGCCCTGGAAAGTCGTACCGACGAACTGGATTTAACTTTAAGCAAACGATTTGAGGCACGGGACATTCCTGCCTACCGCGCTTTTGCAGTCGCCTCCTGGATCCTCGGCGTCAGCATACGGCCCGGCAATGACCCTGGGAATTCATTCGAAATCGGACTCCATCTCCAGGACTCATTCACCGGCCGTTCGCTCAAGGCCTGGCACGTTCCTGTGAAATCGGGAACAACCGATCGGATCGCAAACAAGATCGCCACGGAAGTGTCGAGTTTGCTGGCTAACGGCCAGAGCGAAACCTCTAACGAAACCCAAACGAATCTTACTTCGGCCATCGGCTCGGATTGGAAAGATCCGTATGAGGTGGTGGCCGCCAACCCGGTCGAAAACAAATTGGATCGATTGGGTCTTTTCCTGGAATTGTTTGCCCAACGACCGAGCGATCTTGATGTCTTCACCGAATTATCATTCTTGGCAGGATATGACAATTTCTGGGGCGCAATCTGCGCGACCATCATGGACAAGGTGACCCCAGACACTTATGACCATGCGAGAACATTGTTCTTCTGTGCCAGCCCTACACTCAACATTAACGGTAAGAAGAGCGGCGGGATTGCGTTGCAGCCAAACCCGTCTTTCAAGGCCGACGAAAGAACCTTATCCCTGTTCAAGACCATCATCGAAAAACACCCAAACACCGCCCTTGCCGTCGGTGCCTATTTCCGCCTTGGACTCCTGCAACTTCAGCAAACGAATTACACCGCATCCGCGGAGAATCTGCGTCTCGCCGCCCTGAACTTGCGTCTCTCAATCGATGCTGGACAGATTCAATCCCATGTCGTTCATTTGGATGAACGCACCTTTGCAACCATCGCCTATTATCGCGGCCAGGCTTTTGAAAAGGCTGGGCTGATTAAAGAGGCCTTAGATTCTTACCAGAAGGCGTTTCGCCTTATGACCCGAAATGGCCTCCAAAAGACCTGTTTGGTCGATTTCGCCTGGGTACCCGACAAACGGGGCTTTGACATGAGGAGAGATATTACTTTTCTCGAGACGTTGGTGCCCCCCGCCCTAAAACGATGCGATCCACACTGGATTGACCCCACCATCGCAGAAAACGAAGCTAAAACTGTACCGATATGCCAATTAGATCCGAATTATAAAACGAGTCCGATTCCGTATGAAATACATGGAGCCGTGCTCGCCAGCGGAACGGAGCTTTGCCGATTACACGGGGAAGCAGCCGAATTCGCCTACCTGAAAGAATGGGCCGATCTTAAGGACCCAGCAACGACTTGCATTAAAAGTAAAGACGTTTCGTTCATCACATTCGTGGTCATGCCGATCGCGAAACGATTCAAAGCCACCGGGAACCTTGAAGAAGCCGCCTTGCTTTTTGGCAAACTATCACACGCTTTTGACCTTTGTTATGACAAGAAGTGTCACAATATGATGAGGCATCAGAATTTGAATTCGCGAAGTACGGTTGAGGGGAAGATGCGCACCGAGGCTCAATTCCAACAGGCGCAATGTCTCGACGCGATGAATCGAAATGCGGAAGCCGATCAGCTTTACAAACTTAGAATTCAAGCGCATGACGGCGATCAAGTATATGAAATATCACAAGTCTTAATTCAGAAAGGCGAGACCATTAGAAAAAAGGAAGGAGAAGCGGCGGAACTGGCCTTTCTCATGGAATGGGCTTCCCTGGTGGATTCGGAGAAATCGAACAGTTTTGCGCGATTTTTTGTCTTATACACGGCCAAGCGTCTCCAGAAATCCGGGCGATATTCTGAAGCCGCCACGTTGTTCGGGAAGCTGGGCAATGGATTATCCCTGCGTTACCTTGGACTTTTTCATCAAGCCGAATGTTTGGAAAAACTGAATGACATCGATGCCGCAACGCGAATCTATAAGTTGTTGATCAATGAATGCAGCGGCAAGGGAATTGGGGGCTATGGCATTGGCGACATCGATCAGGTGTCCATCAAAAAACTGGAAGCCATCCGCGCCCGACAGGAAAAAGCGGAGGCGAACCGTCCCAAATGAAAGCTCTGTTATTCCTTTATCGCTGGATCGGAGTTGGGACTGCGGGGGTTCTGCTATTCTGTCTGCTTTTGCGATGTTCTGATGCCGAACCCCCAGCCCCCCCAACGGTCGCCATGGCGGGGATCATCGCCGAAACCGGCGATCCCCATGATGCCACTGGCGCCGCCGTGGAGGATCTCCTCTTTCTGGCCTTGCAGGAACGCGGGATTTCAGTGCTTGAACGGCGCAGTCTGGGTTGGGTGTTGGCCGAGCGAAATCTGGCCTCCTTATCTGAGTTGGACCCGGCGGGTTTTCACAGATATCTCCCCCATGTGCGATTCCTGGTCAAAGGCCGGCTGACGGTCACGCCCGCCCGCGCCTTCGTGTTGCGCGTTGCGCTCATCGATGTGGGCTCGGGAGCGGAAGAGACGGCTCGCGAAGCTCACGGAGTTTATCCGGGCGATTTGTCGAAGGCACTCCCCCCTTTGGCCGATCAACTCGTGCAATCCGTCAGCGGCACGACCCAACCCATTGCACGGCGCAAACCGCCCCTTGGCTTCACCCGGTTACCGGAGGTGGCGCTCACCTTTTTTCGAGGAGTTGAATACACGTTGGGCGGGCGTCCGGATCTCGGGGTCGCGTGGTTCAGCGAAGCGGTCCGCGAAGACGGCGAGTTTCTGGTGGCCCGGTTATGGACCTGCCGGGCTTATGAGCGGCTCGGGTTTCCAGACCTCGCTGAAGCCAGTCGGAATGAACTTCGGGCCAGTCCCCTGGGCGCCCGATTCATGGCCTTCAGCGAAGCGGACGGCCGGCAACCGACAGGCCGGCTAACTGTGTCGTTGATGCCCGAAGCGGATTTGGACACCAATTTAATTACGAAACTGGAAACCATATTACGCAAGGTTCCCGGCCT
>CAZCDO010000197.1:0-7028 GCA_964497135.1 uncultured Verrucomicrobiota bacterium | reverse complement strand
ATGATCACCGGCACGTTCGCAAAAGTCTCCACGTTGTTGATCACCGTCGGCTTGCCCCACAACCCGGAAACGGTCGGATAGGGCGGCCGCGGCCGCGGCATCCCGCGCCGGCCTTCAATCGAATTGATCAGCGCCGTTTCCTCCCCGCAAACAAACGCCCCCGCTCCCAACCGGATCTCAATATCGAAATTGAAGTTCGAGCCAAAAACATTCCGCCCCAGGAAACCCGCCCGGCGGGCATCGTCAATCGCCTTCTCCAGCCGCTTGATCGCCAGCGGATATTCCGCCCGGATATAGATGAACCCCTTGGTCGCACCAATGGCATACCCGCCAATGATCATCCCCTCCAGGATGGTGTGCGGATCGCCCTCGATCGTACTGCGATCCATGAAGGCGCCCGGGTCCCCCTCGTCGGCATTGCAAATGATATACTTCTCCGGCCCCGGCTGATCCAGAGCCATCTGCCATTTCAAACCGGTCGGGAACCCGCCGCCCCCGCGTCCGCGTAAACCCGACTGTTTCATGGCATTCACCACCTGCGCCGCCGTCATCGATTCCAAAACACGCGCCGAAGCCTCGTACCCGCGCACGGCGAGATATTCGTCCAGGCTCTCGGGATCAATGACGCCGCAATTCCGCAAAGTCAGGCGCAATTGGTTGCCGAAAAAATGAATATCGCCGAACAGGGGGAAAAAGCGATTGGAAATCCGGTCGCTGTCCCAGGCATACTCGGCCACCGGTTTCCCGTGAAGCAAATGCTCCTGGGTGATCCGTTCGACCCGGGCGGCATCCAGTTTTTCGTACATGACGCCTTCCGGATACACATACGCCGTCGGACCGTTGTCACATAATCCCTGGCAGGGCGATTCGGTCAGCAATACCTTATCCTTTAAGCCCTGGCGCTCCAACGCTTCACGAAAGGCCTTGCGAACCCCGTCGGCGGCCTGCTTGGGACAGGCGCCGCCGCCGCATAGGCTCACCACCCGCTCGGCATTCAGCCCCCCCGCCACCTGGCGCATCGAGAGTTCCGGCACGGGCGCGCCTTTGAGAATGTGCGATTCGAACACCCGCGTGGCGCGTTCGGCGTCCATCATGATGTACTTGGTCGGAATCCCATTGCGGGCGATGACCGTCACCAGGGGCTCCATATCGCATTTGCCGGCACAACCCACCCGCCCCACCACCACCCCCTTGGGCTGATGCTGGGCCATCAGTTCCTGGAACCGCGCATACACCGCGTCCGCCCCGGCGGCGTTTTCACAGGTGGCGGAACCCACCGTGATGCGCACCGGCGCCAAAAACTTCTGCTCGAACAGACGACGAATCGCCTGCTTTCTCAACTTGCTGACCGACTCGGTCGGTTTAGACATGGGTCACTTCCTCCTGCTTTAATCTCGGTAACGTAAACACAAATTCAACCCAGGCGCCCGCCTCTGAAGCCACCCGGATCCGTCCCCCATGGGCTTCAACGATACTGCGGGTGATGAATAATCCCAACCCGGTCCCTTTCTGGCGGCGAACCCCCTCGGTGCCCTCCAGGCGGGTGAATTTTTGGAACAGGGAATCGATCCGATCGGCGGGGATGCCCGGCCCGTCATTCCGGCATTTAAAGACATACCAATCGCCCCCGTCCGGCTCGACCCGGAGCAGGATCACCCCTTGGGGCCGTCCGTACTTCATCGCATTACTCAAAAGATTTTCAAACACCTCCAGCACCATATTGCGATCGGCCAGCAACAGGATTTCGGGGCCCACCTGAAGATCCACCCGCATTTCATGGATTTGAAGCTCATGCTCCAACCGTTCGATCAAGGGCATCAGGATATCGTCGCGCAAGGCGATCCGCCCGCACAAGGGCTGGAGTTCGCCGTTCTCGATCCGCGACAGATTTAAATAGTGACGAACCATCTCCACCAGGCGGTTGCTGGCCGCATCGATCGCCCGGATGGCCTTGACCTGGCGGTCGTTCACATCGCCGAGTTTCTGCTCGCGGAGCAGGTAGGCATAATTCAAGATCGTGGCCACGGGCCCCTTGAGCTCATGCGAAACGAACCCCAACGTTTCCATGTAACTGCGGTTCAACGCCTTCAATTTCACCTCACGCTCGGTCAGGGTCGATGTCATCTGGTTGAAAGCGTGGATCAAATGCCGGACCTCGTCGCACGACCCGGTATCGGCCACCGGCGGCGTCGACCGCCCTTGCGTCACGCGGTCAGCCGCTTCCATCAGGCGGTGAATGGGATTCGCCAGACGGCTGGCGATGAAAAACGCCAACACCAGCCCCACCAGGAGCGCAAACAGGGACACATAAACATACTTCAATGCAATCCCCCGGCTGTAATCTTCAAACGGCTTCTTCAAGGTTCCGACATACAGCATCCCGATGATTTCTCCGGCCGCATTCCGGATCGGATCATACGCCGACAGGTAACGATCCTTGACGACAAAGGCCTCGCCCACCCAGGCCCCGCCGTTATCCAGCACCAAATCCGCCACCTCCTTGGACACCCGCGTCCCCATCGCGCGGTTCCCGTTGCGCAATCGCACGGTCGTCGCAACCCGGCAGTCCCCCAGGAAAATTGTCGCCGTCCCGACCGGAACGCCTTCATAGACTTCGTTTTTAAAAACGATGTCATGCATCTGATCCACCAGTTTAAAATTCCGATTGAGCAAAATCCCCCCATACACCACCCCGATGACCTGGACCCCTTTGACCACCGGTACGGCGCTGACCAGTGCCAGACCGCGGTCTTCGACCTTCCGCGGGGAGGGCCGGGCGCGCGGCGTCTCCTCGATCGGGATAAAGGCTTGCTCAGCCAGTTCAGCCCCCTCGGTCGCCAATTCCAGCGGAGAGAAAAGGGTCAAGGCCGTCTGGATCTCGCCCTTCAACGCCTTACCGACCGCCGGATCCGACAGTCGGAACCCCCCCTTATTATAGGGACTGGTCGTGCGTAACAGAACCTCCCCGTCCGGCGAGAGCAGTTGCAGAAAATCCAATCCAAAATTAACCCGGATCCGTTCCAGCCGATGACGGACCTCGATTTCATCAAATCGCTCGCCCTCACTCAGGTCTTGCACCAATTGCTTGCCGGCCACCAGGCGCAGAATCGTTTCAATTTCACTCATCTTGCCGTGCAGAACCGACCAAGCCCCCCCCAGGTTCAACTGAACCCGGGTCTGGGCTTCCTCCACCATCCGCCGCTGGCTCGTCCGCACCCCGACATAAGCTGCCAGGATGCTGAACAGGACAACCAAAACAGCAAATCCTTGAAAGAGTTTGGTCCGTAACATCCAGATAAACTATTAAAAAGCTGCGGGGATGTCAATTAATTATGTTAAATTTTTAACGGTTTAGGCGGTGGGGGACGTCTGCCGGGAACTAATCGCATGGGTCAACTCGATCAGATTCGCTATGATCCGGGAATCCATGACCGCGACGGAACGGGGCGCAATCAAATGCGCCAGACTCAAATTCAACAGGCCCTTGATCCCGGATGCGATCAATAAATCGGCACACCCCTGGGCGGCCGAAGCCGGGACCGCCACCACACCGACCTGAATGGATTCACTGCCGATAAAGGCGGGCAGGTCCCGCATCCCCCGGACCGTCAAACGTCCCACCTTGCGCCCGATTTTCTTTTCGTCGGAATCAAAAATCCCGCACATCGTAAAGCCGTGGCGTTGAAATTCCTCATGCCGCACCAGCGCCATTCCCATGTTGCCCGCACCAATCACAACGGTCTTCCACTCCCGATCCGCCCCCAAAATGCCGGCCAATACTTTCTGCAAACCCGTCGTCTCGTAGCCCCGCTTGGAAATCCCCGAATAGTCGACATGCGATAAATCCTGGCGCACCGTTGAGGAGGTCAAGCCCAGCGCATCCGCCAAGTCCTGCGACGAAACCCATTGAACGCCTTCGGCGGATAATTGTTGAATCAAGGCGAGATATTTGGTCAAACGCGGCACCACCGCCGGAGGAAGGGTTGGAATATTTTGCGTCATTGACTTTTTTATACTCGACCAAGCCTTTTTTGTCAAATATTTGACGATACTGGACGATCCCCTATCATTCCGGTCGCCGATCCGGACTGTCTTAAATCTTGTTTTTCGAACCTCTTTCCGGTAGGGTGTCGCGTCATGACTCGCGACCCAACATGTCAACCGCGCCTCCAACCGGTCTCTTCCCCGATGCCGGTGGGGTTTTCCGAGGCCGAAACCCGCATCGAGGAAAACGCCGACACCCCTCCGGAGCGAACCCCGGATCTCCAGCATTTAATCGCCAATTATCAGGCCCTTATCGGAAACCGACAGATCCATCAGCCCGTCCGGTTTGTCTTTGTTCGCGAGTTGGGACGCGGTCGGCAGGGCGTCGTCTTCCTGGCCATCCGGCACGGCGGACGCACCTGCACCACCCGCCACGCCCTCAAATTTCACGATCCCTCGATCTACTCCTCCGCCGACTCCTACTGGAACGATATGACCCGGATCGCCGACCAGATCACCAAGCTCCAACCCATCCAGTGCGCCAGCCTCGTCACCCGCGAGACCTACGACGAATACAAAGGCATCGGGTGTATCCAGATGACGGCCATCGACGGGGTCGATCTCCAGTATCTCCTCGAAGGCACCCATCTCGCCATCGCCCGCAGTCAATCCTCGGATAAGGAGTGGAAGCATTTCATGCATGTCCTTTTCCGGATCCAGGAGGGGCGGGTCATGCTCCAACCCGGGCTGGCCCTGCACATTCTCCGCCGAATTCTCACCGGCCTGACCATCATGCACGAAGCGGGCTTTCTCCATTCCGATGTCAAACCGTCCAATGTCATGATCGACCGGATGGGCGCGGTGAAATTGGTCGATTTCGGGCGCGCGGTCATCATCGGCGAGCCCATCAGCATCCTTCTGGGCAGTCCCTTATATATGGCCCCCGAGACCCACCGCCTGGAACCCGGCCTGGCCCAATCCGACATTTACGGCACCGGTCTGGTCGGCATCGAACTGCTCGGCGGCCAACCGTTCCTCGACTGTGCCCCCATGACCGAAGCCGAACTCCTGGATCATAAAATGGGCCTCGTTCAACGCCTGGAAAGCCTGCTCCCCAGTCATGTGCGAACCGATAGCCCCCTGCTGTTGACCCTCAAACGCTTTGTCGATCCCGATCCGCTCCGCCGGTTCGCCACCGCCGAGGAGGCGGCCGACAGCGACCAGGGTCTGCGCGGCATCCACCGCAACATGGCCCTCCTCAGCACCGATGCCGAATATGACCGGGAACTCGAACTCTATTTCGAAAAAATCGCCGACCCGGAAACCGGCCGGGTCAATCCGCGCTTAACGTAAGGACGGAGGACCGCCGCTCCCCCGTAAAGAACTGGTCCCCTCATGAAAACGCTCATCCTTTATTACACCCGAACCGGCAACACCCGACGGATCTCCGAAATCCTCGCCCCCCGGTTGTCCGCCGAGTGCGAGCCCCTGCTCGACGAACAGGACTACTCCGGACCCCTCGGGTATCTGGCCGGCGGACGAGATGCCCTCCGCAATAAAGTCGCCACCTTGAAACCCTTGCGAGTGGCGCTTTCCACTTATGATTGCATCCTGATCGGCCAGCCGGTATGGGCCGCACAACCCGTTCCGGCGGTTCGCGCGCTTCTGCACAACCCCGCCCCTTTTGCAGGCAAATCCATCGCCCTTTTTGTCACTTACGACGGAATGGGCGACCAGTCGTGCCTGAACCGGACCGCCGAGTTGCTGCCCGAGGCCCGGATCGTTGCCCGAAAATCATTTCTTCGGGTCGGCAAACAAATCCGGGAAAACGAAAACCTCGCCCACGCCTGGTCAGAAGAATTGACGGCCGTCTTCGCCCCATGACGGACGGATTCAAAAGTCCGGAGTCAACTCTCACTCTTCTGTCCTCTTCACTCGCCAGAAGGCCGAACGAGCGGAGTGCTCGATCGGCACGATATTCGTTCCCGGTTGAGCGATAAAGGGTAACCCGACATCCCCCCATGAATTGGTCATTGAAATTTTTTCCTGAAGATAAACCTCTTCACCGGCGGCGCCGGTAAAACGGACCGCATACTGGTTCACGCCCGTACGCCGAACGTCGACAATTTTGATCGGTTCGAACGGTGGGGCCGCCGAATCCGCCAGTGAGGCATCGATCCCCGTCCTCGTCATCCCTTCCGTTACTTCAATATCATCTCCGGAATCCAAAGCCGGCGCATTGCTCCACACCTCGGACACGTAATCGCCATTCTGCCAGTCGTTGAATTGAACGCGATAGGTGCCTGCCGGGAGCCCGTTAATGGTGTAATTCCCGCTGCCGTCCGTATTCCCAGAATTCACCCAAACCCACTCGGCCCCGTCCCACCGATGGGCGGACGCGTCGATGCCCGGCAACAGCGTGCTGCCGTCCGGCCCGGTCACCGTCCCGGTGATTTTGGAAGCCGACGACAGCGACGCATCAATCCCGATAACCGTCGTCAGCTCGGGCACCTCGATATCCGTCCCGGAATTCAAATCCGGCGCATTGCTCCACACTTCGGACGCGTAATCGCCGTTCTGCCAGTCGTCAAACCGAACGCGGTAGGTGCCGGCTGGAAGTCCGCCAATGGTATAAACGCCACTACCGTCGGTATTGCCGGAATTCACATGGTCCCATCCAGATCCGGTCCAGCGATAGGCGGTCGCCTGAATGCCCGGCAACGGCGTGCTGTCGTCCGGCCCGGTCACCGTCCCGGTGATCTTCGAGGCCGCCGCCAGCGAGGCGTTGATGTCGGAAATGGTTGTCACCTCGGGAACCTCGATATCCATCCCGGAATTCAAATCCGGCGCATTGCTCCACACTTCGGACGAATAATCGCCGTTCTGCCAATCGTCAAACCGAACCCGATAGGAGCCCGCGGGGAGCCCGCCAATGGTGTAATTCCCATTGTCGTCGGTATTATCCGAATTCACATGGTCCCATCCAAACCCGGTCCAGCGATAGGCGGTCGCCTGAATGCCCGGCAACGGCGTGCTGTCGTCCG
>CAZCDO010000196.1:0-7031 GCA_964497135.1 uncultured Verrucomicrobiota bacterium | reverse complement strand
AAGTTGGTCGAACGGATTGAAACCGATGGGTACTTGATCGAGCCATTTGGAAAGAAACTTGATCGGGATCTATTCGAGATGCGGCTGAGGCGAGGGCGACAGGTAAGGGTTGTGTATTTTTATCATACGGACAACCATGTGATCGGTATTCATGCTTTTGTAAAGAAGACCCAACGGACGCCGCCGCGAGAGATGGATCAGGCGCTGCGGGTGAAGGGGAGGATCGAAGGTGGTTACTATGACGAAGAATAGGACATTGGAGCGGATGCGTGCCGCGCACGAGGCGCAGGTAGCCAGTATTCGGGCGCATTCCGACTTCCCGAAAGTATCCGACGAGTTTGATGTGGAATACGAGGTGGCGCGTCAGATGCTGCAGGCGCGCACACGGGCGGGATTGACCCAGGCCGATTTGGCCCGGCGGATGCATACGACACAAAGTGTGGTGTCCCGGATCGAGTCCGGGGTTAATGTGTCCCTTGCGACATTGGCCCGTTTTGCCGAAGCGTGCGGAAGCCGGTTGCAGGTGCAGATGGTTCATGAAATCAGGCCCGGATATGGGAAACGCTAAAAGAATTATTCTACACCAAAGAAGACCCTTAATTCCGCGCCCTGTTTCGGCGCGAAATTAAAATTGAAGAATTTCATTGGGGTGGTACGGTGGGGGAATGGGGCGGACCTTCACACATACCTTTTTTCTGTTTGTCGATGGACTTGGCTGGGCGCCCGCGGGGCCGGATAATCCGGTGCGGCCCGAGGGGTGTCCTTGTCTGTCAGATCTCCTGGCGCACCAGGCGGTGCCGATCGATGCCGGTTTGGACTGGCCGGGGGTTCCGCAGAGCGCGACGGGTCAGACGGCCTTGTGGACCGGGATGAACGCAGCGCAATTGGTGGGACGGCACCAGGAAGGCTTCCCCGGTCCCGCGTTGCGCGAGATTATTGAACGGTCACATATTTTCGGACGCCTGATAGAACTGGGCTGTCGCTGTGCCTTTGCCAACGCCTATTTTATCGATGAACAACGGGAACTGCTCGAATGGCGGCGATTGTCCGTCAGCAGTGTGATGACGCTGGCGGCGTTTAAACGGGTGCGGGACAAGCGCGATCTGGCGGCAGGCCGGGCGGTTTACCAGGACCTGACCCGCGAATCCCTCGTGGCCCGGGGCTACACTGGCGATTTGGTGACACCGGAAGATTCGGCCCGCGATGCGCTCGCGTTGATCGCAGAACATGACTTTACCCTCTTCGAATATTTTCAGACCGATCACGCGGGACATGGCGGGGATCGGACCCGCGCGGAGCGCGCGCTGATTTTGCTCGACCGTTTCCTGGCCGTCTTGCGGCCTGAATTGGAAAAGCCGGGGCGTCGTTTGATTCTGACCAGCGATCACGGGAATATTGAAGACTTGAGCCATTCCCGGCACACGGAGAACCCGGTGCCCCTGATTACCCTGGGCGAATCGGCGCAAGAGTTGCGCGAACGGATTCACCGGATCGAAGAGGTGACTCCGGCGATTATCGAACTGTATCGGGCGGAGCGGCAGGGAAATGGCAGAGGGCCGGGGGCATAGGGCAGGGAGCAGAGAGCAGAGGGCAGAGAGCGGAGAAGGGCGGCCACCGGCCGCCCCCACAACGGTCCCGTCTCCAACGAACAACCCAGCAACGAACAACCTGGCCCTGAGAAGAGAGCAGAGGGCAGGTTAGAGCTATTCCGGCAGGATGTCGTGAAGGCGGGTGTTCGTCAACTTCTGCTGATTCGCCCGGGGGACGGGCCATTGAATGCCCGATAGGCGGGATGCCCAGGCGAATTTAGACGGCGGCTCCTTCCGGGTTCCCAATGCCTGGCGACAGGCACGGGTCAGGGCGCGAAGATCTTTGGCGTTCCCTTGTTGAAGCTCGAATTCGACGATATACAGCCGGTGATCGGTGTTCGCCAGTCGGGTTTCGTCCAGACTGATTTCAATATTCAGTCCGGTTTTGGGGAAAATCGCGGTGAACACCCGGCGACGCTGATCCAGACCGAAAACCAAACAGACCTTTCGATTCCCCAATTCGGAACGCAATTGACGGGATATTGAGCGACCCGGTAAACGGCAGGGATATCGTCCGGTCCCGGTCCCTATCAAGGGCTCGGTGAATTCAGTCCGGGAGGCGAGTCCGGCTTTGGGGCGCACGAGACTTTTCAAGGTGAGTTCCCGGCGTCCACTCCGGGTGAAGGTCCGGATGCGGCAGGCCACCCCGGCGCGGTAAAACCAATGATCGGGGGTATCCAGATAGTCGTCCCGGACATTCCGGATTTTGAGCGGGGAGCAGCGACCGCCCCGATCGGACACCCACTGGTGAATCCGGTCCAATTCCGGGGCGGAATCCACCCGCAACTTGGTTTCGATTTCCTGGAGAAGGGTAGTGGGCATGGATGTCAGCCTGTGGTTTCGATGACGGATATCGAGTCCCTGAATGAATAATTCATAATAGGGCCTGCGGGTTGAATGTAAAGTCAAATGGGTGTTGAATCCGGACCAGAAACACCCGAGGTCGATTGGCAAACTGAACGCGCCTACCCGGCTCCGCCGGGGGCGCGTTCAGTTTGCCAATCGACCCCACTGCGGTACCAGGCACCCCGGGTCCCGCAAAACCTTGACTTTCCATTGCCGGACCGTCATTCTTTTTTACTCACCGGTCAATTTGTCGATCAACCTAATGGGGGTCACTATGAGCTATCAACCATTGGATGCGCGGTATGCTGACATGCGTTACAATCGATGCGGACGCAGTGGTTTGAAGTTGCCGGCGATTTCGCTGGGGTTGTGGCATAATTTTGGCGGGGTCGATGTTTTTGAGAACGGCCGCAAGATGGCGCTGCGCGCCTTCGACCTGGGGATCACCCATTTTGATCTGGCCAATAATTACGGTCCGCCCCCCGGTTCGGCCGAGGAGAATTTCGGCCGGATTTTGAAGAACGATCTCAAGCCCTGGCGGGATGAATTGATTCTTTCGACCAAGGCCGGGTATTTGATGTGGCCGGGGCCCTATGGCGAATGGGGTTCGCGCAAATACTTGGTGTCCAGCCTGGATCAGAGTTTAAAGCGCATGGGGGTGGACTATGTGGATATTTTTTATCACCACCGACCCGATCCCGATACGCCGCTGGAGGAGACGCTCGGGGCGTTGGATTACATCGTCCGGAGCGGGCGCGCCCTCTATGTGGGGATTTCCAGTTATGCGGCGGAGGGGACTCGGACGGCGGCTCGAATGTTGCGAGAATTGGGCACGCCCTGCCTGATCCATCAGCCCAGCTATTCCCTGCTGAATCGGTGGATCGAGCCCGATCTATTGGGTGTCCTGGAAAAAGAGGGGATGGGCTGTATCGGGTTTTGCCCGTTGGCACAGGGATTGTTGACGGATAAATATTTGCATGGCATTCCCGAGGGATCCCGGGCCTCGAAGCCGCACGGTTTTTTGAAACCGGCCCATATTACCGACGAGACGGTGGCCATCGTTAGCCGGCTGAATGAATTGGCGCGGGTCCGCGGGCAGAGCTTGGCGCAGATGGCGTTGGCCTGGGTGTTGCGCCATGGGGGAATGACCTCGGCACTGATCGGCGCCAGCCGCGTGGAGCAGATCGAGGATGCGGTGGGGGCGCTGAAGAATTGCACCTTCACCGTTGACGAATTGGTGATGATCGATGCGGCGCTTAAGGGGCGTTGAGATGTCGGACGTGTTCACAGGGAATAGGCTCCATCTCTTTGTCGGGATGCTGTTGAGTCAGCTCGTTCTCGGCCCCCTTCAGAGCGGGGCGGTCGAGCCGGCCTGGCTCTGGGCCCAGAAAACCAATGTGGACGCCCGGGCCGTAGCCGTCGATTCCCAGGGTAATGCGTATATCACCGGTTGGTTTAGTGAGACCAACGTTTTTGGAACCAACGTCCTGTCCCCCTACGATGGCTTTTCCGATGTCTTTGTGGTTAAAGTCAACCCCCACGGGGACTACCTTTGGGCTAATTGCGCAACCGGAGCAATGTTTGACCGGGTCCGGGATATCGACCTGGACCCGCAGGGTAATGTTCTGCTTACGGGCGATTTTTCTAGAAATCTTGCCTTTGGGTCTCACGTCCTCCAAGTCGCACAGAATGACTACGACGTGTTCATTGCCAAGGCGGGTTTGGATGGCGCCTTTCTCTGGGCGGTGCGTGGCGGTGGGGGGAGCGATGATGTCGCTTACGGAGTGGCCTCCGATCCCGCCGGCAACGTGATCGTGGTCGGCCAGTGTTCCGGGAACGCCGTGTTCGGGCCTTTCACGAACACCCTGAACGACTGGAGTTACTTCGTCGCCAAACTCGATCCGGACGGGCAGTATCTGTGGGTGAACTATGGCCGAACCACTAAAACGGGTTTAGTTATGCCGCGCGATGTCGATGTGGATGGCGCCAGTAACATTTATGTGATCGGCACCTTCACCGGCTCGAATCTGGTGGTGGGTGCCAGCACCCTGGTCACGGCTTCGTCGCAAACCGAGAATATGTTCGTGATGAAACTCGCTCCGAACGGCAACGGTCTATGGGCCGTACAGGGAGGGCAAACCAATTTCACCATGCTGGATGACGGCGGGGATGCCATCGTGATGGATTCGAAGGGCAATGCTTTGATCACCGGCACGTTTGGACTTAGGGGCCGCTTTGGCCCGTTTCTGCTCACCAGCAAGCAGGCACGGGATATGTTCGTTGCAAAGCTTGATCCGGACGGAGCCTTTCTTTGGGCCACCAACGCCACCGGCACCAATGCCGCCCTGGCCGGCGATGCCATCTCCTGTGGGGTTTATGACACCGCCTTGATCTGTGGCGCGTTCGAAGGCGCCGCTGAATTCGGCTCGCACAAGGTGGTCGCCCGGAACAATTCAGCCGATGTCTTTGTGACCAAGCTGAGCAGCCAGGGCGAATTCCTGTGGGCCGCACGGGCCGGGGGCGATTATACCGATTACGCTTACGGAATCGCCACGCTCAACGATGGGGATGCGATGGTGGTGGGGACCCTCAAAGGGGCCAGTGATTTCGGGGTGCATAAAGTGCCCGGCGTGTGGTTCATGGGGAGTTGGCGCAATCAGATGTATGCGGCCCGGATGTGCGCGTTTTCGCCCCCCTGGATTTCAGAAATGACCGTCGGCGCCGATAGCGTGTTTTTGGATTGCAACGACATGGCCCGGTCGGAAACGATTGAACTGGAGAGCTCGACCAATCTGATGACGGGAGACTGGGATCCGGTGACCAATTGGATCCCCAGCCTCACGACCGGGCGGGTCGACGTTCTGAAAGCGCCGGATGAGAGAGCGCGGTTCTACCGTCTGCGACATTGATAATACCAAAATAATTGATGACGCCGGGCTGGATTTATCTTATTTTTGACGGAATCATCCTATGGCAACTTTGAACTCAACAAGGACTCAAATGAAAAAAACCAGCCCGAAACTCGCCCTGTTGGGCGGGCCCAAGAGCGTGACCCTGCCGGATGGCGATATCTTCCGTTGGCCGATCGTGACGGCCGAAGACGAAAAAGCCGTGCTGGACGTGGTGCGGGCCGGTGCCATGAGCGGTACCCCCATCACCAAGGAGTTCGAGCGAGAATTCCGCGCCTGGCTGGGAACGAAATACTCGCTGGGCTATTGCAACGGCACGGCGGCTCTGCATGCCGCGATGTGGGCCTGCGGGGTGGGGGCGGGGGATGAGCTGATCTGTCCGAGCATGACCTATTGGGCGAGTTGCACGGCAGCCCTGTCGCTCGGCGCGGCGGTCAATTTTGCCGATATCGATGCCGATACCCTGTGCATCGATCCGGAGGATATCGAACACCGGATCGGTCCGAAAACCCGGGCCATCGTCGTGGTGCATTACTGCGGATATCCCTGCGACATGGATAAAATCATGCGGATCGCCCGCAAGCACAAGGTGAAGGTGATCGAGGATGTGTCGCATGCCCAGGGCGGCTTGTACAAGGGGCGGCTGCTGGGGACAATCGGCGATATCGGGGCCATGAGTCTGATGTCGGGAAAAAGCTTCGCCATCGGCGAGGCGGGCATCATGGTGACCAATAACCGCGATTTGTATGAGCGGTGCGTGGCCTATGGCCATTACGAACGCACGGGGCTCGCCTCCACCTACAACAAGGCTGATCAGCAGATCACGAGCAATGAACTCCAGCAATTTTCAGGGTTGCCACTGGGCGGAGCCAAGCATCGCATGAACCAGACGTGTTCGGCGATGGGGCGGGTCCAGTTGAAGTATTACCCGCGGCGGATGAAGGAAATCCAGGCCGCCATGAACCGGTTTTGGGATCTCCTGGAAGGCGTGCCGGGCCTGAAGGCCCATCGCCCCTCGAAAAAATCGGGCAGCACCATGGGCGGCTGGTATTATGCGCGCGGCCTTTACCGGGCGGAGGAACTGGGGGGATTGCCGGCGGGTAATTTCTGCGAGGCGGTTCGTGCGGAAGGCGTGCCAATGGCTCATCCGGGTTCGAATTTCCCGCTCCACCTGCACAATGTCTTTCACACGGCCGACCTGTTCCACCAGGGAAAGCCGACGATGATCGCCTTTGGCCAGCGCGATGTGCGCCAGGGTCCGGGTTCATTGCCGGTCTCCGAAGCTGTAAATGAGACCGTGATCGGGGTGCCGTGGTTTAAGAAAGACAAGCCGGCTCTCATCAAACAATATGCGGCCGCCTATCGCAAGGTGGCGGAACAGGCCGCGCAGTTAAAGGACTCCGTCGAATGAAAAAGATCCGATCAAAATTAGCCTTGTTGGGCGGCCCGAAAAGTGTGACGTTGCCGGAAGGCGATCTGTTTCGCTGGCCGATTGTGACGGCCGAGGACGAGAAAGCGGTCTTGGACGTCTTGCGGGCCGGTGCCATGAGCGGCACTCCCATTACCAAGGAATTCGAGCGCGAGTTCCGCACTTGGATGGGGATGAAATACGCTCTGGGTTATTGCAACGGTACGGCGGCTCTGCATGCCGCGATGTGGGCCTGTGGAGTGGGGGCCGGCGATGAGG
>CAZCDO010000195.1:0-7221 GCA_964497135.1 uncultured Verrucomicrobiota bacterium | reverse complement strand
GCCAACGGCATCGGCTTCAGCAAACTCGTCAGTTTCGGCAACAAGTGCGATGTCAACGATCTCGATACCCTCCTGGCTTTCGGCGAAGATCCCGAAACCCGCGTCATTACCGGTTACCTCGAAAGCATCAGCCAGGGTGAACAGTTTATTCAAGCCGCTGAAACCATTTCCCGCGAAAAACCCATCCTCCTGATGAAATCCGGCGGCACCTCGGCCGGCGCCAAGGCCGCCTCCTCCCACACCGGCAGTCTGGCCGGGGGGGAAGCTTCCTATATCTGCGTCTTCGAACGGACCGGGATGATCCGCTGCCCCTCGATCAAGTGCCAGTTCGATTACGCCCAGGCCTTCGCCTACCAACCTCTGCCCGCCGGAAACCGGGTTGCGGTGGTCACCAATGCCGGCGGCCCCGGCATCATGGCGGCCGATGCCATCGAACGCGAAGGCCTGTCCTTCGCCCGATTGACCGAAGCCACCGAAGGCGCACTCGCCGCCCAGTTGCCCGCCGCCGCCAACGTTCACAACCCGATCGACGTGCTCGGCGATGCCCTGGCTAATCGCTATGAGTTTGCCGTCGCCACCGCCCTGGCCGATCCCGGGGTCGATATCGTCCTGGTCCTGCTGACCCCCCAGGCCATGACGGAATGTACCGCCACGGCCGAAGCGATGGCCCGGGTGGCACGCAAAAATCCCGGCAAACCGATCCTGGCTTGTTTCATGGGCGCGTTGAAAATCCACGAGGCTCTCCAAGTTCTCCGCGATAACCGGATCCCCCAGTACGATTCCCCCGAAAGCGCCGCCCGGACCATCCGGGTCATGTGCGATTATGCCACTTGGAAAGCCCGGCCTGCCCGAACCTTTAAACCATTCGCCGTCGACAAATCCACCGTTCAACGCATCATCGATCGCGCCCTCCAGGCCGGTGAACGCGAAATCGGCGAAGCCGAAGCCAAGGAAGTGCTTCAGGCCTATGGCCTGCAGGTACCCCGGGGCGTTCTCGCCAAAACCGCGGCGGAAGCCGTCAAGGCCGCCGGCGACATCGGGTTCCCAGTCGTCATGAAAATCGTCTCCCCTGAAATCATTCACAAGTCCGATGTCGGCGGGGTCAAGGTGGGCCTGGCCGATGCCCGCCAGGTTCAGGAAGCCTACGAGGGAATGATGCGCCGGGTCGCCCAAAGCAAACCCGACGCCCATATCCACGGCGTTTCGATCCAGCAAATGTGCATGTCCGGCCAGGAATTGATCCTGGGGATGAATCGCGATCCGCAATTCGGCCCGATGATCATGTTTGGGCTGGGCGGGATCATGGTCGAGGTGCTCAAGGATGTCACCTTCGCGCTCGCGCCCATCACCGCCGATGATGCCAAAGCCATGATCGAAAAAACCCGCGCCTATAAACTGCTTCAGGGGGTCCGCGGCCAACCCGGGGTCGATCTACCGGTCCTCATCGATACCCTCTTGCGCATCTCGCAATTGGTCACCGATTTTCCGCAGATCAAAGAAATGGATATCAATCCGTTCAAGATCGGTCCCGCCGGAACCCCGGCCATGGCCGTCGATGGCCGCATGAGCGTGGAGAAGATTTAAGCGAGTCGCTCGTCCGGCATCAGCAGGCTGATGATCAGCCCGATTCCCAGGCATCCGGCCGCGAGCCCGAAAGCCCAGATCGAGGCCCGATTCCCCAGGTGGTCTTTCAGAGCGGCCACCGCCAACGGCGCCACAATCCCTCCGGCCGCCCAGGCCGTCAATATCGCTCCGTAAACCCGGGCCATCCGCGCCGGACCAAATACATCCGACACAAAGGATGGCATCGTGCCAAAGCCGCCCCCGTAACACAGCAGGATATAACAGACCAACCCGCCAAACACCCAGGGATGGGTCACCTGCGTCAGCAATAAAAACACACCCACCTGGCTCCCCAGCATCCAACGAAAGGTGCGCACCCGCCCCATCCGGTCCGATAATCCCGCCCAGATAAAGCGCCCGGCCCCGTTGAAAATGGAACTGATGGCGATCAAGGTCGCCCCCAAGGCCGCCAACGCCGGCCCCTCCCGATAGTCCCCACCTCGGGCCAGATATAAATCCTGGATCATCGGCGACTGGAATCCAACCAGGGCAATCCCGGCACAAATGTTACAGAAAAAAAGAATCCACATCGCCACAAACCGCCCCCATCCCCCCGCTTTTTCGGGAATGCCGCCCGTGTCCTTCCGGGATTCCGGCGGCGTCCAACCGGCCGGCACATAGCCCGCCGGAGGGTTGATCAGGAAATACCCGGAGGCCAGCGTCAAAGGCAGAAAAACAACCCCCAGCAACCCGAAAACAACCGCCAGGTTTCCCTGGGGGCAGGATTCCGTTCGCGTCCAGTCGATCAATAAAGGCGCTATGAATTTGCTCATCAGCAGGGCACCAAAGCCAAAGCCCATCACCACCATTCCCGTCACGAGCCCCTTGCGGTCGGGAAACCACCGCGCTACCGTGGCCACCGGGGTGACATAGCCCAGTCCCAAGCCGATCCCGCCCACCACGCCATATCCCACATATAAAAGGGGGAGCAGTTTATAATGCAGGGCAACAGCCGCCAGCAGATACCCTAACCCAAATAATACCCCGCCGGTCAGAGCCAGTTTCCGCGGCCCCACTTTGGGCAATAACAATCCGCCCACCGCCGCCGACAGACCCAGAAAAGCGATCGCCAGACTAAAGGTCCAGGTCGTTTGGGCGTTGCTCCAACCAAAGGTCGACATCAGCGGTTTTTGAAAAAAACTCCAAGCATACACTGTCCCCAGGCACAGTTGCAAAAAAGCCCCCATTCCCGCAATCCACCAGCGATTGGTCGTTTTCATCAGTCGTTGTTTTTCAGGGTTTCCCGTCGCGGATCCGTTTAAATTCATCCCTTGCCAAGTCAAGCCCCGCATCTATACACTTCCGTCATGAAACAAGCAATGCTTCTGTGGCTCGTGACAACGGTCATCGCGCTGGTTATCCCGGGATGTAAGGACCAGCGGGATCAGCCATCCCCCGCTTCCACCGCAGAGGAAACGCAGGGGCCTGATATTCCGCCCGCCAGCCTCACCACCACCGGCGTCCTGGCCGCCATTCATATCCGGGCGGCCCCGCTCCCCCTTCAGGGACCGGTCGCCGTGGATAGCCGCACCATGAAATCCATTTTCCCCCGGCGCATGGGTTTATTGAAGTTGAGGTCTGCCGTCCAGGAGACGTTTCCCCGGGACCCCCAACCCGAGGCCATGGCCAAAGCCCAGTACGAAAGCCCTCTGGGCGGACGCCTCCAAATTACGGTCACCGATTTCGGGCGCCCCCCCCCGGGGATTGAAACCCGATTCGGCCTGACCTGGCTGGGCATTCATATCGATCGGGAAACCGATAGCGGGTATGAACGGGATGGGCGACAGGGACCTTTCCGGTATTACGAAACTTTCAACCGGAGCGGGGGATTCGGCCAACTCAGTGTGCTTTGGAACCAGCGCCTGCTCATTGAAATCGAGAGCTACCGCCTCCCCGAGTGGCACTTGTTACAGGCGTTGCGGACGATCAACTGGGGTCGGGTATGGGTTCCGGCGGGGCTCTCGGAATCTCAGTTGCCGGCGCCGGACCGGCCGCCTGCGTCATTCTGACTTTCGGCGCCGGCAGTTGAGCGGGGTCGATTTTTTCCCGGATCGCCACTGTGGCCAGCACCTTGGGAACATACATCTGGGTTTGCAACGGGAGATGCGGGACGATTTGATCAAAGGTTTGAGCTGAATGCTGTTTTAACAACCGCAGAATCCGCCCCTCCCCCCCATTATACGCCGCCAGCGCCAGTGGCCAATTCCCGCACTCGGCGTGCAGAAACCGGAGATATTGCGCCGCCGCTCGGGCGCTTTTTGCCGGATCCTTCCGCTCATCCGGCTGTTCCGTGCGCAGACCAAATCGACGGGCAGTCGCCGGCATGAATTGAAATAACCCCACGGCCCCCACCGGACTGAGCGCGTTGGGGTCCAGGGTCGATTCCACCTCGGCAATCCAAACCCATTCGGGGGGAACCCCTTCGGCGGCAAAAACGGTTTTCAACTTCGGGATCAAAATTTTCGCCTGCGGCAAATCCGGACGCTTTGCAATTTTCTTTTTCCAATAGGTCACGTTGCGCAGAATGCCCGACCGCTTCTCGGCAATGTCCGGCGGGACTTTCAAGGGGGTGGGGAGAGCCGGCGGGCGGATCGAGACCCGCACCACGATCCCGGTCCCCGCGCTTGGGCGTTCCCGCAGGGCGGACGGCGGCCCGGTGGGTATCCGCCGCACCACTTCATCCGCGCTGGCCAGGTAATCGATGCGCGCTCTCAGCCAATTCGCGTAGGGCATACCGCCCGGCAACTGGCTCAAATAATCCAAAGCCACTTCCGCTTCCGGCAGGTTCCAGGCCAGATCATCCAACGATTCCGATTGCAAAACCTCCTGGATCCTCCGCCAGAACTCCTGCCAATCCGCTTCCGTGATGGCACCCACCCACTCCACCCGGTCCTCCGGCAAATATTCGGCCAGCCAATCATCCCCCAAAAACACCCATTCGTCCGGATCAACCGTAAGCCCTTCGTCCTCCTGGACCGCCCAACAGGCCCCCGCCCCTAAAGCACCCCAAAGCACCACCGCAAGTCCCAGCCCCCGGATCCAGCGCGGGAGTTTCCAGCGGGGTGAGGGCACCCCGACTCCAAAGGAAGTAATACGCCGGTTCAAGTCGTCCCCCTCAACTTGAAAAAAGACCGGATCTTGTCCAGCAGAACTCCCGAATGCCGGCCGGAATCCGGTCCGGCCCCCTGGCGCGAGGCCCGATGGTCATTCAACCCCTGGTTCCGCTCTTCCAACACGGTCGCCATGAGTTCCGCCAGGCGCGGATTACGCCGCAGAACGTCTGCCATTTCCGTATGCGCCAGGATCAAGACCGCCGTATCCGTCTCGGCCCGCACCGTCGCCGACCGGGGGGCCCCGGTCAGGAGGGACATCTCGCCAAAATATCCGCCCGCTTCGAGACGCGTCACCACACTCTCCCGGCCGGATTCGTCCCGCACCGCCACCGCAACCCGGCCGGACCGAATCAGGAAAAAGCTGTTGCCCGCTCCGCCCTGCGTCACCAGGCACTCCCCGCAGGCATACAACGCCTCCCGGAAATGACTCGCCAACCGGTCGAGTTCCTCCTCCGGCACGGGCGCAAATAGATCCGTCTTTCTCAAGATCCGCCCGATCTCCACCCGGCGCGCATGCTCCGCCCGCTCCTCATCGTCCCCGGTTAGGGTCCGCAAGCGGACATCGCGGATCGGGAAGGGAATCCCGATCCCCTCCCGCCGGAAGGCGTACCAGATCAAGTCCATGGCATCGCTTTCGATTTGTTGAATATGCTCGAAATCGGTGGCGAAATATTTGACGGTGTACTGGATGGCAAAATCACCATACCCCGTCAGATAAATCCGCGGCCGCGGATCGCTGAGAATCTCGGGCACCGTCTTGAGAGTTTCAAGCAGAATCTCGCGCACCCGCTTGGGCGGGGCATCGTACGAGGCACCGATGACAAACGACTGGGCGTGTACCGGCGTCGGCCGCGAGTAATTGGATATCGGTTCCCGGGAAATAGAACTGTTGGGGATAATGATCGAGTCTGCGTTCTTGGTGCACAACCGGGTGGCCCGCCAGGTCATGTCCACCACCCGCCCCGTGTGCCCGCCCACATGGACCCAGTCCCCGATTTGAAACGGGGTCTCGGTGTTCAACGCCAGTCCGGCGACCAGATTGCCCAAGGTGTCCTGCGTCGCATTGGCCACGATATAACCCACCACCAGGGAGGAGAAGGCCAGCACATTTAAATTCACCTCCGGGAAAAGCGTCCGGATGATCAGAAACAACAGTCCGGCCATCACCAGCCAACTGCCGATATCCCGCAACACTTCCGGCACGGGCCGCGCTTTTCGCCATCGGCTGAAGGCCTCGAAAAACAGCCAATCCGCCAGCCGCACCGCAACCAGGGCGGCGAAAAAGAGAAATGCCGCCTTGAATACGAGCGCCAGGTAACCGTGTATTTCGGCCAGGAATCCGCCCAGAAAATAATAGATCGCGCCGGATAAAACCGCCAGATTCAGGCCCCAAGCCAGACGCCGGAGCAACCCCTTCTGCCCCCAGGCAACCTGCAGAAGGGAAAACAGGAAATAGATCCCCAGTGCTTCAAGGACGGCCATCAACCACTCGTTCAAATGGATTCCCCTTTCGAAGCCAACACTGTCAATCCGCCGCTGGAACCGGGGGACCCGCACCCCGCCGCTCGATCCGGGTCTTGACTTTTTAACCTATCACAAGTTGGGACCCATCGCCAGATTTTTCAATTGCCGGCTTGTTTTTTTTAACGCCCGTCCTATACTCTCCCCCATCTGAACTCACTGAATCTGGAGATCATCCATGCTCAAAACCATGTGTTTGTTGCTGGGCGCCTTGATGCTGGCCGCCTGCTCTCCCCGCGATCATTTCTGGAAAAAACCGGATATCGGCAAACGATACGTCACTTTGAACGAAGCTCTGGCCGCCGCCCCGCCCGCCCGGAATCTCTGGCTCTACGATCAGGGCCAGGCGCAACTCGACCCCCAACTCTGGACCCTCACCACCCTCGAACGGCTCAGTCTGCGTAAAAATAAACTGGCCGCCCTCCCCGCTGAAATCGCCGCCCTGAACCGCCTGGTATGGGTGGACCTCGGCGAAAACCAGATCGCCGAATTGAATCCGGCCCTGTGCCAACTCCCCGCGCTGACCGAACTGTATCTGAACGATAACACCCTGACCGGCTTACCTCCGGAGATCGCGTCCGCCAAAAAACTGACCTATCTGAACCTCGATCGTAATCAGTTGACCAACCTGCCACCCGAAATCATCGAGCTCTCGTCGCTGAAATGGCTCCGCTTGAACGGCAACAAACTCACCGCCCTGCCCGAAAAAATCGACCAACTGGCTCCCACCCTCAAGCGCCTCCACTTGAAGGGCAACCCGTTGCCCGACGAGGAAAAAGAGCGCCTCCGCAAAGCCCTGCCGGGTTGCGAGATTGTGTTTTAGTCCTACCTACCGGGGGCATCGGCGATTCGGTGCACTTCGCAACCGGCTCCCAAGTAGGTCAGGCATTCTTGCCTGACACTTCCCCACTCTCCCCGGAGTCGGGCAGGAATGCCCGACATACTTGGATTCACGCGATCACTG
>CAZCDO010000194.1:0-7360 GCA_964497135.1 uncultured Verrucomicrobiota bacterium | reverse complement strand
CATTTCGGCCCCCTGTTTCAGCAGACGGCGCTTTATGTGCGGGTGGGGACTTTTCCCAAAGGGGCCTCGCCCTATGGGGCGCTCGATATGTTGGGGAATCAGTACGAGTGGACGACGGAACTCAATTTGCCCTATCCGGGAAATCCGGAGGCCGAAAAGATGAAAGCCTATGCCGGAACCTGCGCCGTTTTGCGGGGCGGGTCCTGGTATCACGGCAAGGTGGGTTTCTATGCGGCCAAACGATTTGGCTTTTTGCCAAATGAGACCTATTATCATGTCGGTTTTCGAACGGTCTGGGTTCCGCCCCCGGAATATTTTCAATCGGAGTCCTTCAAAAAAGACCGGGTTCCTTGAACCATGAATACTTACCCGATTAATGCTGCTGAAACCATTATCGATCCGCTTTGGGATCCTTCCCTCAGCGGTTTGGCTCACTGGACCGTCCGCCCGGGGGCGGGGCAGGGATTGAGCGTTTATCAAAACTGGTGTTGGGTGGCATTTGAATGGGCCCGCCGCCCCCAGGATGGACCGGCGCTCGAAATGCACCGTGATTTCGATCTCGCTTGCGGCGATTATGACCGACTGGTCGTTTCGATTATGGCACCGGAAGGGACGACGGTTATCCTCACCGCCGAAACCGATCGGGGTGCAAAATCTTTTCGGGCACCGCCGGCGACGGCCCTAAAACATGAATGGACGGTCGATCTGGCCGGGGCCCGACGGTTGACGGGCGTCGGGTTGAAGATCGAAACGGACCGGGAGGGGATCGCCGAAGGCTGGATCAACTGGGTGGGTCTGCAAAACACGGAGCTCCTGTCGCGGGAACTGGCCTCCTGGAACCGGTTTGACGAGCGCTGGGAAAATTACCTGAAACCCTTGGAATTTGAGCCTTCTTTCCAGCCGAAATACGGGTTGATGATTTCGGGGCCTGAGCTGGTTCGCTTGCGCAAACGCCATGACCGGTTGGTGCAAAATACGGGGGGAAGTCACTTCCTCGATGCCGCCCGGAACGCGCAGGCGGTGACTCCGGAAAAGAATATCCGGGATTATGTGAATTTCTGGACCGATACGCGGTATTGTCGTGAGCGCGATCATGGAAACCGCCTGCTCCAGTTGGGCCCTGCGGCGGCGGTGGCGGGTCTTTTACAGAAGGACAAGAATTTATTGCGGCTGGCAGCCCGGTACGCCTTGTCCCTGGGTTTTTGCGGAAAATGGGATGACGGCATGATCTGTCAATTGCCCGGTGGCCTCTTCGAGCACCGTTGCTTTGTCCAATCGTTATGTCTGCTGGAAATCTCCCTGATACTCGATCTGGCCGGCGAATGGTTCACCGATTTGGGGCGCGAGTTTTTGATGCGTCGCATGGCCGAAGAAGGTCTGGGTTCGGTCCGGTTCAACACCTGGAAACATGACTATATTTTCGAGTGTAATCAGTTGGCCTGGTTTACGCCCGGGCGGATGATGGCGGCCGCCGTTTTGGAGCAACATTGGCCCCGGGCTCGCGCCGAAACCGAACAAGCCTATCAGGACCTGGTCGAAAGCCTTAATCAGGTGATTTTACCCGATGGCGGGTATGTCGAAGGCCCGACCTATTTCACTTGTGTGGGGCGCAGCGGCGGCTTGCCCTTGTATCTTTATTCCCGGCTCCGGGGAAAACCGTTTCAAGCCCTGCTACCCAAAACATTCCGTAAAACCAATTCGTTTGCGGCCCTGGTGGCTTCGACGGACGATCAGAAGGATGTCATTCCCATCTGTGACGCGCGGGATCGGCTGGACCATGACACGCTGGCGGTGATGTCGGCCGCTTTGCCCCGCAGCGATTGGGTGGGGATCTACCGAAAGGCCTTGAAGCGCACCCGCGATTTTCCGGAGAGCCTGTTGGCGTGTGGGCTGGATGCCCGGATTCCCCGCAAGCCTTCGGAACCAACCCCATTCGTTCGTTTACCGGTGATGGGGCCGGTCGCCAGTACCCGGCGGGTGGGGCGCGACTGGGTGAAGATCCTGGTGATGGGGAACAAGGCCGGGGCCGGCCATACGCATGAGGACAAAGGCAGTTTCGTGTTGGAATTCGCCGGTGACACGTTTGCGATGGATCCGGGGACTTGCGATTACAGCAGTCCTTTGGCCGGCATCGTGTCGAATTGCGAACGGCATAACATGCTCGTACCCTACGGGTTTTCCGAACGACCAGCGCCCCAGAAGCCCTTGATGACCGCGATTATTCCTCGGGCTCGGGGCGATCGGATTCGTTTTAACGCGGAAGCCGATTTTACGCCCGGCTGGAAAACCTATTACCGGCGTTGGGTTCGCAGTTGGAGTTCCCCGACGTCCGACCGTTTGACGATCATCGATGATTACGAGTTGGAGCGGGGGTATGGAGTGGAGTTTTACTGGCAGACCCTCTTGGATGTGGTGCTCTCCGAGGGGCGGGTTGTCATCCGGGGCCGTCGTGGCCGTGTGGAAATCACTCCGCCGGAAGGGGTGGAGGTTCGTCTGGACGAACTCCCCTTATTGGATGGCATCCAGAAGCGGATTGTTTTTCGTCATGCCGGCCGAAAAGGACGGTTGGAGACCATCGTCCGTCTGTGTTAATTCATACGGCACCCACCCAGATGCCCTGGTTCGCCGTCGATGAGACGGCCCTGGGTGCGGCTTCCGCTCCTGCTGCGGGTGAGGAGCCCGTGACCCGGATCAACGCCCTGTTTGCGTGAGGGTTGGCGAATCAGAATCGGCTTGCTCCGCATCCCCTCCTGTGGCACATTTCGAGCGGTATACACGGGTTAAAAATTAGACCGAAAGGATTCTATCATGCCCATCACCCCCTGCCGTCCCAAATGGAAAGGGACGATGACCGATCGCGAACGTTTTAACAACCAGATGAGCTATAAACCCATCGACCGGTGCTTCAATATGGAGTTCGGGTATTGGGACGAAAATTTTCGCGAGTGGTCGATTTTTCTGGAAAACAAGATCACCAATAACTGGGAGGCCGATCTCTTTTTCAATTTTGACCGGACCGCGTCAATTGGCGGATTGGTGGGGATGAATCCGTGTTTCCCATCGTCGGTCATCGAGGAGACTCCGACCCGAAAAGTCATCATGAATTCCGACGGCTTGCTGGCGGAAGTGCCAACCACCGGGCACGATTCGATTCCGCATTACCTCAAATCCTCAATTGTGACGCCCGACGATTGGAAGCGTTGCAAGGAAGAACGCTTCCGCAGGGACGATCCGGCGCGTAACGTAGACGTGGCCGCGATGCGCAAAGCGCATCCGGTGACGCGCGATTACCCGCTGGGGATCTGGGTCGGTTCCATGATCGGGCGGATTCGGGATATGCTGACTTTCGAGGGCTTGGCCTATGCCTGTTTCGACTATCCCGAGATGGTTGAAGATATGGTGGAAACGCACTGCCAGATGGTCGAGGATGCGTTGGACCAAATCCTCCCCGTGATGACCGATCTCGATTACGCGGCGGGGTGGGAGGACATTTGCTTCAAGAACGGGCCGATTGTTTCGGTCGATTTCTTTAAGAACGTGGTGACCCCCCGATATAAAAGAATCGACAAGAAAATCAAGGCAGCCGGCATCAAATTATGGTGGGTGGATTGCGACGGAGATGTCCGTCCGATCCTGCCCCTGATGATGGAAGGCGGCATTAATTGCCTGTTTCCCTTCGAAGTGAACGGCTGTGCTCATCCCGCCGAATTATTCCGCGATTACGGCCAGGAGTTGCGCATCATGGGCGGGGTTGACAAGATTGAATTGGGTAAGGGGCCGAAGGCGATCAAGGCCTATCTGGAAACGCTGGTTCCTCTCGTCGAGCGCGGCGGCTATATTCCCTTCTGCGATCACCGCTGTCCTCCCAATGTCAAAGTCCCGGACTATCTCTATTATCTGGATCTCAAAGAGCGGATGTTTGGATTGAAGGCCTGATGAACGTCAGCCAATCGATCGATGTGCCGGTTCCCATGCGGGATGGGGTGCGACTTTCCACGGATATTCGACGCCCGTCCGGCCCCGGTCCGTTTCCCACACTCGTCTATCGAACGCCTTATAATAACCAGGGATTTGCGATTGACGATCCCTATCTCGCCGCCGGTTACGCTGTGGTGAAACAGGATTGTCGAGGCCGTTTCGATTCCGAAGGGGTGTTCGATCCCTTTCGCGAGGAGGCGGACGGAGCCGACACCCTCGCTTGGGTCAGGGCGCAGCCGTGGTGTGACGGGCGATTGGGCCTGATCGGAACTTCCTATTGCGCCACAACCCAATTGAATGCCGGCTGGACGCGTCCTCCGGGGCTTCGGGCCATGACACCGATCGTGATGGGGTGTGATCTTTTTAAGGATCTGATTTATTTTAACGGCGTTTTTAACCTCTCCCTGGCGTTTGCCTGGGGTGCGGCCGTGGCGGGCCGAACGGTCCAAGGTTTGGAAACAACGGATCTCCAGACCGTATTCCGCCATTTACCCCTGAATACCCTGGACGAGGCGGCTGGTTTTCGTTTGCCTTATTTACAGGAGTGGCTGGCCCATCCGCTCTATGACAATTATTGGTCAGCGGTCAGCGTGGAACAGCATTACGCGGAATTCGATGTCCCCGCCTTGCATGCCGGGGGGTGGTATGATTTTTACGCCGAAGGCGTGTTCCGAAACTTTTGTGGGATGCGGTCCCAGGGCGGTCCCCAAGCGCGCAAGGCACAGAAATTAGTGATGGGGCCCTGGGTTCACGGGTTAGGGGGACGGGCTATCGGGTCGATGGATTTCGGGGAAGCGGCTTCGGTTCAAATGGAGCCGACGTATAAACGGTGGATCGACCGGTGGGTGCGGGATGAGAATAACGGGATTGACCGGGAACCGCCCGTGCGGATCTTTATCATGGGCGCCAATGTTTGGCGCGATGAGTGGGAATGGCCCCTGGCGCGAACGGTGGAGACCCCCTGTTTCCTCGCGAGTGATGGAGCGGCTAATACGCTCACGGGCAATGGCCGGCTCCAGATCGGCCCCCATAGGGGTGCCGCAGGCGATACCTTCGTTTACGATCCCCGGGATCCGGTTCCGACGATGGGCGGAAACGGGTATGCCGTTCCTTCGGGGCCAACGGATCACACCGCCATTGAAGAGCGCCCGGATGTTCTCGTCTATACGGGGGCTCTGCTGGAACAGCCGCTGGAAGTCACCGGGTTTGTGAGGGCGGTCTTGTATGCCTCGTCGGATGCGCCGGACACCGATTTTGTCATGCGGCTGTGCGATGTGTATCCCGATGGGCGGTCGATCGTTCTGTGTGATGGTATTGTCCGGGCCCGGTTTCGCGAAGGATTGGACCGGGAAGTCTTTATGACGCCGGGAACGGTTTATGAAATACAGGTGCCGCTAGGTGTGACGGCGAATGTTTTTTTGCCCGGGCACCGGGTGCGGTTGGAAGTGACATCGAGCTGCTTCCCGCGGTTCGCGCGGAATCTCAACACCGGTGAGCCCTCCGCCACCGGGACCCGCATGCAAATTGCGCGGCAGACGATCTGGCACACGGAGACCCAGCCGTCACGGCTCATTCTTCCGGTTATCCCGTAGACGGGAATTCCGAGTTCGCAGATGCGCGCTTCGTGAATAAAACCACTCCTTTTGACGTCTATTGGTGCAGAATGGCCAATATGGCCCAATACAGGAGACCCGACATGAAGAAGCATTTGGTGGCAGGATTATCTGGTTTACTGCTGGTTGGTTTCGGAATAACGGAGTTGGCACAGGCGGGGACGCCGGGTTGGGGTGGTGAACGGAGCGGTTCACAGGGGAGGGATGCAGACACGCGACACGCTTTTGACCGGCCCGAGACCCGCGAGCGGCCCTTTACACCGTCTCCAGGTGTAGCGTGCCCCCCCATTCCGCCGCAATGTGATCGTCGGTTTGTACCGCACGGCCCGCCCCCGCGCCCGGTATATCGGCCGATGCCGCGATGTGAACCCGTTCCGACTGGACCTATTATCCGGCATCTGGGAAACGGCCGGCGCATTTACCAGTTGCCCATTCCCGGCCATCCGGCCTACGTTCAAGTCTAGATGCGCTTGCGGCATGAATGGGTCAACGTGGCCGTGCAAGAGAGCATCTGGCGCTAAAGGGCGAGGGCTTAATAAAAGGAGGTGTAAAGTGAACGCGATGGGCATATCGGGTTCAGTGACGGGGTGGGTTATGTTGGTTGGTTGTGCATCGATGGACAGTGGTTATCAGGCGAACCGACCCAGTGGATCGATCAAATGAATTCCAACGAATCCATCAACCCATTCATTATTCGCAGGGTGGGTCCGTTTTTTTGTTGGTCCCCAGGGTGAATACTACTCGGAAATGCCGACTGCCGCCCAGTTGGAGAAGATTTATGCTTTTTAGTGATTTTTATCAGTTCGGGGATCATTGAATCTCGGCGCAAGCGGTTTGACATGGAAGGAGTCGATGGGGTGGCGCTTTGTCCGGTGTTTGGAGGGCGGCACTTCTATGGACGCAGAATGGTGCCCGGAAGATGATCGCTTCCTACGATTTGCGTTACGTCTGAATTCATCGGTGGGTCCGAACCCTTCGACCCCGTAGAATTGCTCAACTTCCCGGTTGAGGTAAATAGACACTACTCTGGTTTCTTCTGCGTGCCAATACCCCCGGGAATTAATTTTTCAGGAATTCTTCGCCAACCGAGAGCGTCAATGAGGGGTTCAAGGACGGTAGATCGTGTGAATGCTTTTCCTCGCCGTCTCAATGTGGGAATGTGTTCGCCGACCAATCGATAAGCCAGGTCATAAGCAGTCTGCGCCTCCGTCAATAAAGCGAAGTGATTTGATCCCCGGAGGGGCCGTGTGAGATAGGCGTCGGAGAACAATCCGTGCGGCTCTGCAGAGCCCTAAAATCCCTCCCCGGTAAGTGCAATGCCCAGGCCGTTATAGTTTTCATTCACTAACCGGCCCGGTCTCCACCGCAGTAGAAATTTGGAGGGCGATGGGCTCCCGTCGCCGTGCCCATGGATTTACGGTGGCCAGGCCGTCCGCCCTCCCGATTCTGACGTAACGATGAAGCGCTCTACAGGGCGTCCAGTAGGTCGCGCAGGGCGGGAAGGCCGGGGAGATGGGCCACGGCACGCCGCATTTGGGCGAGGGCTGCGGGGATATGCCGGGCGAAATCCGCTGTGGCCGTCTCGGCGCCCAATTTGGCGTAGGCGCCAAGCGCCTGGGCCAGGCGCTGGACAACGGCCAGCCAAAAATCCTCTTCCGCCAGAACCTTGAACGGGCTTATGGCCTGATAATACCGGAGCAAGTCGAGTTGAAGATTTTCTTCCAGCCGGGCATACGGATCCGCCAGCAGTGAGGCTAAATCGTAATAGG
>CAZCDO010000193.1:4767-7393 GCA_964497135.1 uncultured Verrucomicrobiota bacterium | reverse complement strand
TCGGGATAGGACCAGCGCCCGCCACTCGCCAACGTAATCATGAACGACTTGATCGCCACACCCGTTGGCGCAGATAACGTGAGTTGGAGGTGCCCATCGGGGACCCCGTTCGGCGAGTCCTGTCTCCCCGTCCCTACGCGATCCGCATCGTTCCCCACGAACCGAAACTGTTCGATCTGGCAGGCAGGCCGGTGACGTTCTGAACTTTGGCCATTTCCGGCCATGACTCCCCTGACGCAACAGACCGCAACAACCACACAACGGATCGCCCAAACTCCCCAACTAATGCGATTTTTCATGCTCGTTCTCCTTGTTAGTCAGTTCCAAGCTCTTGGGCCTTTAGGGTCGCCTTGAATACCCGAATAATCCGGTGGTCCGGCTTTTCCCCACTTTGAATGGCATCAGGAATCGGAAACGCTATGTTCCAATGTTCCTTGGTTTCATTGATCATTTTTCCCTTGTTCGGGTCCGACTTGCTCCAGTTGTTGGACATTAGAAGTTGCCTCGCACTAACAATAGAATCGGGATTTTGACGTGGCGTATCGATTCCCTCATCCGGCGGATTCAGCTCTATCTCCCGCACAATATCCGCTTCGCCGACCGGCTTGGTGTCATATCCCCTAAGACTCAGCGTGTAGTCGTTCACACGGGAGACCGGGAGAGAGAATCTACAGGTCGATTCCGACCGGTTCGTGTCATGACCCAGTTCAAGTTCGGTCGGATTTTGCACCCGTGACTTTTCGTAGAGTGCAGCAGAATCGTACCGAATAAATATTGGTTTTCCCCTGAACTCCTTGCCGGTCTTGACCGGATTCTTAAACGTGACCGTGACCTGCACATTCGACGGATTGGCTGGGTCCCGGACATAGGTTATCCCGGGGGTGGTGTCTGGCGAAGGTGACCCCTCTGCACGATATCCCGTAATCAGGCCGCAGGCAAGGAAAGCTGTTACGACCAGTGTGTTCCTCATTCTAGCGAAGCGGTTCATATCTCTTTCCTCCACAATATCCAACGACAGCGTTGAACGAGCGAGCGCTCGCCGCAGGCTGAGTTATCCATCAAACGGCTGTTCGGAACTTTTCGCTCTCTTTTCCAGTTCACTGACGATTCGGCGTGTCCGAAGGGACACGAACAGCGCGATCGAGAGAACGGAGGCGACCGCCACGAGTCTTCCTTCCCAAAGAATCTTGTCCCAATTGGTTTTGATAGCCCCGACGATGCAGGCAATGGTGAGGTAGAACGGATACAACGCCCCATCCCTGAGCGCCTCCCATAGCGCCGGGGTGTCCTGTTCCCGCAGTGGTTTCCGGGTGAGTTTCATGTTCATCTGATTACCCACCGGATTCTCCATTCCCCATCAAAGAGGGAGGCATAAAGCGGCATGGGTATGATGCCGTCCTGCATTGCGAGGAACACGGTAAATGTCGGGCGTTGGGCTCCCTCGATTCTCTTGAGTCCCGTGATTCTTTTGTTATCCCCACGTGCGTCCAAAAAAAGCTGTGCTGCTGCTCGAGCCTGTTCTTCAAGTCCATCCGCGTCACCTCCGCTCTGTTGTTGAGGGGCCATCTGTCCTTGCTCAGTGACGCGGAACTTGATCCAAGGAGATTGCAGGCTTCCCGACCAGGTCGCTTCCCCGTCCTCCGCAAACGATAGCCTGAACGAGATTTCATATAGGCCTGGTTTCAAGGCCACATATCCGCCACTGCCCGGCTCATCGTCCCGGCGAATCTCGCGCAAGTGGAAGTCCATTCCGCCCACGCTACACGCAACTCCCTTGGGAATACGTAGCACTTCACGTCGAAAAGGGAATCCGTCGGTTATTGGCGTGGCCACATCGACAAGGCTCTCGTCGCTGCCGGCCGACCGAATCTTGGCCGGTGGACATAAGGGATAATAGTAGACCACCGTAACTTCGGCTTGGCCACTGTTTGTCAGGCTCAGACCAAAGGAGCTTTCTCCGCCTTTTGCGTTATCCGCACAATCAAGCCTCACGTCTAGTTTCAGATCATCCTTGTTGCGATTGGAAATTGGCTGCTGAAACGTTCCGACAACTGCGTCCGCGCGGTTTGTGGACCCGCTTCCGGCAGATTGTCCCGCAAGGGGTGGCCCATATTTTTCGACCAAACCCTCAATCTGTTTGAGAAGTCGCTGGCAGGGGTCCTCTTGTGGATAGCTGTAGACATGGGATCTTTCCTGACCGTTGTCATCAACCCACTGGAACTCCACGAATCCCGCATCTTTCGCCGATGGACCGGCGCCCGCGGAAGATACGTCCCGAATCAACCGGTTGGCATCCTTCTGCGGTATCCGACCGCTCATTTTATGTATTTGGCTCTGCCAGTGGAACGTACCATCCTTTTCGAGGGTGAACTGAGCCATCATCACATCAGTCCAACCGCCCGTGTGCTTCATAAATAAAGCCGGCTTGTTGTGGTCCCGCATTATCTGCCTGACGGTATCGATCACATTGGTTTGTTGAACTTCCTCAGTGAAGCCCAATTGGAAGCCGGTATCCGATGTTCGCCAGAGGAACCACACAAGCGGTTGTCCGACCACGCGGGGTGCAAAATCCACAGTGTCTTCTTTGTCCATATTAGGATTGCGCGGCCAACAGACCTGGACACGG
>CAZCDO010000193.1:0-4757 GCA_964497135.1 uncultured Verrucomicrobiota bacterium | reverse complement strand
TATGGGGCCCTTGAGCACTTCTTGAACGAGAATCTGTGCTGTGCTCCATCTATACCCGTCCGTCACGGTGTCCCGAACGTTTGTTACCGTTCCGGCAACAACAACCGTGCTGGTTTCGGCAAGATTGGCTAGGGATCGCACATTTCGGTCAGCCCATGCCGTAGCGGCAATCAGTAACAGACCTATGATTAGATGCGTTTTCATTCTTTCCTTATCGAGTCCGTTTTCATACGCGGCGGCAGATCGAGAATCCAAATGCCGGTATTACTGGCGATGAGCACGCGTTCGCCCTTACCCAGCGGAAGGATGCCCTTGATGCGATCGAAGGGATTCGGGAGCATCTGCCGCCGCCCGTCACGGGTGAGGATACAGAAGGGACTGCTCATCCACAGGGAATCGCCGATCACCACTTCATAGGAGTCGTAAACGCTCTGGTGGGGAACCAGAAAAGTCATGGCATCCGGAGGACAGGGGATATGATTCGTCGGCATGATGCTGGTCACCAAACGCAGCAAATGCAACTGACTTGTCTCCAGATCTAAACTCATGCTGATATAGCGGGTATTCCGGACGATGTGGCGAGCATCAGGCATAAATCCGTACGTGCAGAACGGTGTATCGCCCAGTTGCGCGAACTGGCCTGTCTTTAGGTTGTATTCCCAGAAACCGTTGAGCTTCTGGTTGTTGTTTCCCGGACCGAAAGCGATCACATTGAGGTGAAACACCACCCGGTTCCGCGGAGCATCGGCGAACAGGTCCTCCACCGTAAAAAAAGCCTGCTCATCGAAGGGGGAACGGGTCTCATGGCGGGTATTGGAAGCCAACCCGCGGAAGGTCGCCGTCTTAAGATCATAGGCAATAAAGTGCGACGTGGCATCTTTGATCTCCCGTTCGACCGAGGGGCGCTGTCCGATGAAGAGCGTGCCATCCAGCACGGCCAGCCCCGTCACCCGTTCCAGGGGCAGCCCGTTGCTCGTGTCCAATCGCCGGGGTGGATCTCCGTTGCGGGGGAAGATCACCACCCCATTAGTGTAGGTGCCAAGGTAGAGGTTCTCATTATCCAGGCACATGGCCTCCGGCGGGCAAGAGAGATCAAGCCCTGAAGGGATACGGTTGAAAACCGCGAAGGGTACGCCATTGAGAGGAACTTGTATGGCCTGGATCTCTATGTTGGCGCTCCCAGGGGAAGAGACGGCGCGGACCGTATAGGCCACATCATCCGCAATGATCGGTGCCCGCACCAGGGGGCTGTTCTTTCCGCTCTCGATCAGGGGCTTAATTTGGTCCCAGGGCGGCATGCTGGCGGTATCGGGAATGGGCGCGCCCATGCGCCCAGCCGTTTCCCTCAAGTCCGGTGAGTCACACAAGCACAGGGTCTCTGGCAGGAGACCGGCCAGCACATTCCGCATCTCGGGTTTCTGCGAAAACCGGGACACCGCCTTCTCCATCTCCGGTGCGATCCAGGCCGCGATCAAACAGGAGAGGCGCTTTTGTTCCAGCATGAACTTCCAAAGCGACGCCAATTCCTCAAACCGCCATTCGGGTTCATTGCACAGGATCCGGATCGCATCCCAGCCCGCCATGTAGGCCATCTCCTGAACGAGGCATTCTTCATCTCCCGCATTCTTGACCGCCACCTGTCGAATCTGCTCGCGCAAATCCAGGTATTGCCGGCACTGCTGATCCGGGGACACGGTGCCGGAGGCGATCTGGTCCTGGAGCACGGCCAAACGCCCATAGATCTGAACGATCGGATGGGGGTGTCCGGTCATCTTCTCGAGTTGGCGCACGAGGAGTTGCCGCAACTGCCCGTCCGGGGTGAGATTATCGGTGCCACACCCCGCCCGGGACCGCATCTTCAACAACGCGCGAAGAACCCCGTTCACCTGAAAATGAGGATTTACGTAATCGACACTCACAATCGCCTTCGTGCCGAACTGGGTCACGCCATCCAACCAGATCAGGCTCCATTCCCCGTTCTGCTTCGAAAACGTCGGTTCGCTGTAGTTGGGGTACCAGGCCAAGCGCTGGGTGAGTCCGAGTACACCACGAGATTCCTTCAAGGCGAGCTGAGTCAGTTGTGCGTCATGCACCCTGTTCCACTCCGCCAAGATCGCTTCTATTTCCTGGATTTCCGCGATGTGTTCGGGATGGCGCTGTTTCGTTTTTGCCAGGGCGTACCAGTCGTCCACCCCGAAATATGAAGCCGTATACGCGTCGCGTATCATGGCCAGAGCCGCGCTAATTTGCGCCTGATCCGCCTGCTCGAGGTTGAGCAGTCGTGCCCCCTCGCCCAATTGGCACAGCATGAGTTCTTTCTTGTGCCGCGGAAGGGGGTCCATGGCATAGGCGGCCTGGCTGGCGCGGAGCGCCGCCGTAGGCTTCATCTGTTCGCGCAAAATCCGTGCTTCCCTTCCGAATTGCCGGGCCTCTGCGACCCGGTCCACCGTGCCAACGGACGGTTGTGCTTTCAGCTCCTTCAGCAGTTCATCGAGCAGGCGGTCAGCCACGTCCAGGTTGACCGTCGCGGGTTGCTCCGCGACAGCGCGCGCCACCTCTTTACCCGCGGCATCCCGCACGATGGCCGTTGCCACTGCACCTTGCCCATTCGGATGGCGTGAAATATCCACATCCACCCGGAGTACGGAAGCCGGCAGGTCCTGCAGGGGGTGCGTTCCGGGCAAGAGTTGTTCCGTGATGATATGTTCCAGCCGTTCGCGCTCGAGCACGGCGACATCAGGCGTACGGGTCAGCCGCCTCTGTAACAAAATGCCAACCGTATCGCACAACCCATCCAAGGTCCTGGGCAGTCCCGCATTGCGCACCGGCAACAAGCACAAGGTTTTGATCTCTGTGGCGGGCAGGGCATGCTTCCCGACCGCAACACGTACCCCCGTAACCACCGCCGAAGCGGCTGCTTCCAAATCCGCGGACAGCGGCCCGTCCCAGAGACGTCGGCCGGTATCAGTCTCGAAGATCACCAACCCGACCGGCTCCTTGTCGTCCGGGTTAGCGGTGACGACGGCAAACAAGTCAACCGTCAGGATCTGGCCGATGCTGATGGCCTGCTCCGAAGAGAGCATTCCCGAAAGTTGGAGCGTACGCTCATTCAGCACGCGCATGATATCCTGGCGGTCCAGAAGGAGGACACCCTTTTCGACCGTCAGTTTCGGCAACGCAAGGGCCAAAGCCTTATCCACAGCATCGCCCGGTTCGCCACAGACGAGCGCCACCCGCACATCGGTCCCGCCGGCCGAACAAGTCATGGCAAATCCCCCCAGCCAGGCCCCAACTAGAACCGACAAGAGATTTGTTCTCTTCATCGTTCTCCCTTGTTTTTCAGTCGTATTTGTTGCGTTTCAAACCGTACGTCCACGGTTGTCTCTCGTCTTACTTTGTCGTCGAAGCCGCAACCTGGATATCAATCATCCCATGCTTGGATTCATTGATGCTCTCGGGTTTTTGTGAACACCACAGCGCGATGTATGAACCGGTCTCGGCCCCCACCCATCCCATCTTGCCCTCGACCGCACCGATCAAGCTGGAGCCACTCGAGGCCGCAAAGTTGACGCCGCTTTTCCCCCGGACAATAAAGGTGCCGACATAAAGCGTACTGGCTTTCTGAAGCACAACTGACCCAGGGTAATCCGGTTCCGTCTCGATGATGATCTTGGCGTTCTCCGCCAGAATATGCCCGTCATCCTCCAATCCAATGAGGGTATTCTCCTTGTGTTTCGAACAGAGGGTCGTCTCGGTCCCGTGCAAATCGATGCGGCCGGAATCATTGATGGCCAGATTGTTCGCCTGCCGCACCCAGGAGGTAATTCGCGCCGTTTTACATCCCAGTTCGATGATTCCAAAATATCCCGCGCTCAAAGATCCATTCCCCATGGACAGTACGCCAGCAGGATCATTCCATCGAACAACACCATTGTAAGAGGCGCTGATCCCACAAAAGGAATTCTCAGGCGCTTTGTCATGCAGATCCTCGTTCAATTCAATACGGCCGTGCAATTGCACCTCACCTCCCCGAAGCGCACAGATCCCCGCGCCAGATTGACTGGTCGTCCGGATTCGCACATTTCGCAAATGGACCAGGCTGCTTGAACCAGACACGATGATCCCCTGTTGCGTCCCCTTGTAGGAGCGGTTCCCGATCTGAATGTTCACTAAGAACCAAATCCCGTTGTCCACCTGGATTTGCAAGCCGGTTCCCCAATCGAGAATGACCTCACCCGGTTCGGCCGCCCCCTCGAAATTCCTGCCTTCGCCAACGATATGGACTGAAATATCGATCCGATTATCCCCTTCCCGCCGCATTTTACGATCCAGGATTAGCAGACTGGCGGGCATGCCCTTGGCGCCAGTGGTCTTGTAGACTCCCGGTGCGAGGTGAAGAGAGATCGCGGCCGTGACCAATTCAGGCACTTTTTCGATTGCCGCGCTGACCGTTTTCAGTGGGGATGACTTGGTTCCCGAATTGTTGTCATTGCCCCGAACCGGGTCCACATAGGCCTCAAATCCTTCCGCCGCCCTGGCGCAGTTCGCTATCAGACTCACCAGCATACAGGCCACCACGCAGGCGTATCGCAATGCTTTATTCATGTTTTATTCCTCCGCTTACCATTTCTGCCTTTCCTTGCTGCATCCGCGCTCTTGCTGTTGTGAGGGCGGACGGCGGCCGCCTTCCCCCGCAACCGCTCAGTTCCAGCGGCCATCGGCCGCAGCTACAACAAAGGCCGCGCCAATTTCAAATC
>CAZCDO010000192.1:0-7451 GCA_964497135.1 uncultured Verrucomicrobiota bacterium | reverse complement strand
GAGTGTTCGAAGTCAAAGGCCGTCCGCATTTCGATCCCCTGATTGTCCATGTGAGCAGTCCCGGCCAGTTGCCTCTTCTGGCGGGCGCTATCCCGTCAGCGGCACAGGCTTTGATCGATCACTTCTGGCCGGGGCCGTTGACACTGGTGTTGCCCAAGGCCCCGGCCGTGCCGGATCTGGTCACGGCCGGCCTTTCGACCGTCGCGGTCCGTATGCCGAGGCATCCGCTCGCGCTGACACTGATCGAGCGAACCGGAGTGCCGATTGCCGCGCCGAGCGCCAATCCCTTCGGATGCACCAGCCCGACGTCAGCCCGGCATGTCCTGGATCAGATGGCCGGCAAAGTGGATCTGGTGCTGGACGGCGGCGATTGTTCCGTGGGCGTCGAGTCAACGATCATATCGTTCGCCTCTGCCCAGCCGGTTTTGCTCCGGCCCGGCGGCGTGCCGGTCGAGGAGATCGAAGCGATCATCGGGCCGTTGGACATCGGATCGCGAGAAGGTAATCCGGCCGTTGTTGCCCCGGGCATGTTGCCGCGCCACTACGCCCCTTGCACCCCGCTGAAGCTGATCCGGAGAGACGAGACATGGCAGCCGAACGCGGGCGACCGGGTGGGCGTTCTGGCCTTTCAAGGAATTCCTTGCCCCACCGCCTTTGCCGCAGTGGAGATCCTCTCCGCGGCGGGCGACCTGCGCGAGGCCGCCGCCCATCTTTTCGCCGCCCTGCGCCGACTTGATGCGCAGAGACTGGACTTGATTCTGGCGCAAACCGTGCCCGACACCGGGCTTGGCTTGGCCATCAATGATCGGTTGTTACGTGCTGCGGGGCATCTAACCTCGATAACCAAGGATTAGCCCGGAATGCATAGATCCTACACAGCGACTCATTTGGAACAACTTGAATCGGAAGCCATTTTCGTGCTGCGAGAGGTGGCGGCCAAGTTTCAGAACCCCGTCCTGCTTTTCTCCGGCGGCAAGGACTCGATCTGCGTTGCACACCTGGCGGGGAAAGCCTTCTGGCCGGCAAGGATGCCCTTTCCCCTGATGCACGTGGACACGGGACACAATTTCCCTGAAACGATCGTCTTTCGGGATCAGTTCGTGGCGGAGAGGGGCGCGCGCCTGATCGTGGCTTCGGTCCAGGATTCTATCAATCAGGGGCGGGTGGTTGAGGAGCCGGGACTGAACCCCTCCCGAAACAGCCTTCAGACCGTCACCTTGCTGGACGCGATCACCGCGAACCGATTCGACGCGGCAATCGGAGGCGCCCGACGCGACGAGGAGAAGGCTCGGGCCAAGGAACGATTCTTCTCGCACCGCGACGATTTTGGCCAGTGGGACCCGAAAAATCAGCGCCCGGAGTTATGGAGTCTTTTCAACGGCAAGATGAATCCCGGTGAGCATTTCCGGATTTTCCCGCTTTCCAATTGGACGGAGATGGATGTCTGGCAATACATCCAGCGGGAGCAGATCCCGATTCCGGACCTCTACTTCACGCATCAGCGCCCGGTGGTTGAGCGGAGCGGGACGCTGATGGCCGTAACGGAGTTCATCACCCTTCAGAACGGCGAGAAACCGGAGACCGACTGGGTGCGATTCCGCACGGTCGGTGACGCGACCTGCACGGGATGCATCCGTTCTCGGGCTCGAACGGTCGAGGCGATCATCACGGAAGTCGCCGCCGCGCGACAAACGGAGCGCGGAACGCGGGCCGACGACCGCCGGGCGGAAACCGCGATGGAAGACCGCAAGCGGCAAGGCTATTTTTGACCCCTGGGGAACGACGACACCATGACCTCTCTCGAAGCAGATAAAAACCTTGGCTTGGACATGGAGCTTCTGCGCTTCACGACGGCGGGATCGGTCGACGACGGAAAGTCGACACTCATCGGCCGCCTGATGGTTGACACGAAGTCCATTTTCGAGGACCAATGGGAGGCGATCGAACGCACCTCCCAACAGCGCGGCGACGAGAACGTCGATCTGGCCCTGCTGACGGATGGCCTCCGGGCCGAAAGAGAACAAGGCATCACGATCGACGTCGCCTACCGCTACTTCGCCACGCCCAAACGCAAGTTCATTATTGCGGACACGCCGGGACACATCCAGTACACGCGCAACATGGTCACTGGCGCGTCCACGGCCAATCTGGCCATTGTGCTCGTGGATGCCCGCAACGGCGTCATTGAGCAGACCTGCCGTCATTCCTTCATCGCCTCGCTCCTCCGGATCGAACACGTGGTCGTGGCGGTGAACAAAATGGATCTGGTGGGCTGGTCAGAGGACCGGTTTAACGAGATTGTTGCGGACTATAAGCGGTTCGCTTCGCGCCTGGACATCCCCCAGATCACCTTCATCCCGATCTCGGCGCTCCTCGGGGATAATGTGGTCAACCCGTCCCGCAACATGACGTGGTACGAAGGGAGCACCCTGCTTTACCACCTGGAAACGGTTTATGTCGGCCCGGATGCCAACCACGTTGATCCGCGATTTCCTGTGCAGGGGGTGATTCGTCCGCAGTCGGACCGGTGGCACGACTTTCGCGGATACGCCGGGCGGGTCGCGGGAGGCGTATTCAAACCGGGAGACGAAGTCATCGCCCTGCCTTCGGGTTTCACCTCCCGGATTCGGGCGATCTACAGAGCCGGAACGGAGATGGAGGAGGCATTCCATCCGCATAGTTGCGTCATGACCCTGGAGGACGACATCGACATATCCCGGGGAGATATGCTGGTAAAGCCCCATAATCGGCCTCCCGTCGCTCAGGAAATAGACGCCATGATCTGTTGGTTTTCCCAGACCCGAAAACTCAGCGAGGGGGACCGATTGTTGCTCCTGCATACGACCCGGGAGGTCACGGCCCTCGTGAAGTCGATTCAGTACAAGGTGAACGTTAACACGCTACACAAGATCGAGAACGATGGATCGGTCGCCCTCAATGAGATCGCCCGGATCCACTTGCGGGTCTCCAGCCCGCTGTTCTGTGATGACTATTCCAGAAACCGTATTACCGGGTCCCTGGTTCTGGTGGATCCTTTCACACACGAAACCCTGGCCGGCGGAATGATCAGGACGAGCGCATAATCGGCAGAAACCAATAAAAACGGATGAACAACACAACACCGAAAGAGAGGAATCAAATGGACAGTAAAACCTTGGTATCCATCGTGATGGGAAGTCAGTCCGACCTCGATACGCTGAAAGACGGCGCCGCCGTGCTGAAGGAGTTTTCGGTGCCGCATGAGATCCGGGTCATTTCCGCGCACCGCACGCCCGAAGTCGCCAGGGAGTTCGCGCTTTCAGCGGAAGATCGCGGGGTCAAGGTGATCATCGCGGGCGCGGGGAAGGCGGCCCATCTGGCGGGCGTGCTCGCCTCGATGACGGTTCTGCCGATTATTGGGGTGCCCATGATGACCAGCGATCTCGGGGGACTCGACTCCCTCTTGTCCACCGTGCAGATGCCGGGCGGTATCCCGGTGGCCACGGTGGCCATCGGCAAGGCCGGCGCCAAGAATGCGGCGTTACTGGCGGTGGCGATTCTCGCGCTGACCGACGCGGATCTTCACGCTCGATTGGTCGCCTATCGCGAGCGAATGACCCGGGAGGTGGTGAATGCGGATCGGGAAGTCCAGGCGAGCGCCAGTGCCGGTTAATCGCGAGCTCGCTCCTGCGAACCCGGGATTCCTTCCCGGGGGGGCACCGGAGACCCGTGGCCAAGTCGCGAAACGCCTGGCCATCTTGCCGGCGGTTATCCTCATTCAGACGTGTCTGGGCGGGGTTTATGCGTGGAGTGCGTTTGTCCCGATCCTGACCACGGACCATGGGTTGCCGATGAGCCGCGTGCAGTTGGTCTTCGGTCTCGCCATCTTATCGCTCACCCTCGCCATGGTGGTGGGCGGGCGCCTGCTGACGCGCTGGGGGCCGCGCTGGGTGGCCCTGCTGGGCGCGGCGCTCTTTTCCGGCGGACATCTGATCACCGCCGGAGCCGGGGGCCGCCTCCCGTGGCTGATGGGCGGGTACGGACTCATCGTCGGTGCCGGCATCGGCTTCGGCTATGTCGCGGCCCTCACCTCCGGTCTGCGTTGGTTTCCGCAGCGCAAGGGCGCGGTGACGGGCGTCGCGGTCGCCGGATTCGGCCTCGGCGGGTTGGTGCTCGCCGCGTTGATCGAGAGATGGACCCGCGACGCCTGGACGGTTTCTGAGATATTCCGCACCATTGGCGGTGCCTATGGCGCCGTGTTGGTCCTGGGCGCGCTACTGCTCTTCCGCCCGCCCCAGGGGATTGCGGACGGCGTGCCCAACGTCGTTGCGGGAATGCGATTTCTGAAGAGCAAGGGATTCCGTGTTCTGGCCCCCGGCATGTTCTGCGGGACATTTGCCGGGCTTCTTGTCATCGGCCTTCTCAAACCGATGGGATTGGCCGGCGGATTAGCACCGGAAGAGGCTACGAGGGCCATCGGCGGGTTGGCGGTTGGCAACGTCGCGGGCAGAGTTATCTGGGGCTGGCTTTACGATCGAATCGGATATCGGACCATTCCAGCGGCGCTCGTGCTCTTGTGTCTGGCCATCGGAGGGATGATAGCCGCGGTTTATTCCCCCACTGCTTTTTTGGCGGCGGGAAGTCTTATCGGTTTCGGGTTCGGCGCCTGCTTTGTGCTTTTTGCCGCCCAAGTGGCGGCTACCCATGGGGTGGATCAAGTGGGACGCCTCTACCCGTTTCTCTTCTTGAGTTATGGGGTCGCCGGCGTCGCCGGTCCGCTTCTGGGCGGGCTGCTCCATGACTGGACAGGCCATTATTCGGCCTCGCTCATCATGGGCGCGCTGGTGGCTGCGCTGGGCGCCTGGCTGACCTGGCGCCCGCATGCCGTTCGGAGCCCGGCACAGGATCTCAGGCCTTCATCAAGGACAAGGACCGAATCCCGGCCGATGACGCCGGCCGGTCTTCCAGGCCGAGTTGCCGGATCAGCGCCTTCAAATAATCGCACCCGAATTTCAGACGTTCCGTGACTTCTTCGACGTGCGGGATTTTTTCGTATTCCTCCGGATCAGGGAGTTCACCCGCCTGCCGGCGCTGATGACACCGCCAGATCATGTGCATGAACCGGGCCAGTTCATCCCGGGTCAAGTCGGGATGCAAAGCCAGCCAGTGCGGCTCGAAACAATGGAAATAAAACAGCCACTTGTGATCTTCAATCGACATCGGCAGATTCGGTGAATATTCGGCCAGAATCGGCAACACCACGGCCCAGTCGATCGCGCCCCGCCCCGGAGGCAGGGTCTGCCGCACAATACCCCGCTCGGAAAAATACGCCACCGCATCCTTGGTGTGCGTCAAATGCGTGTAGGGCGCCGCGCGCTTGATCGCCGCCGTCGGATCCTCGCAGTGACACATCACGTTGGCCGTATCCAGACAAATACCAACACAATCCGGTCCCACCTCCTCGATCAGCCGGACCAACTCAAAAGTGGTGATGTCGCCATGGGTTTCGAGGTCGATCCGGCACCCGTGCTGGCGCAGGACGGGACTGAGTTTTCGTAGGAAGACCGCAGAATCGGCCAGGTGCCGGGTCCAAGGCACCGGATGCAGGTAGCGCTCGTCGCCCCCGCCCAACGATCCGTGGAGTTCATGCCACCCGCAGGCGGATGCCATTTCGATTTCTTCGGTCAATACCCGCAGGTGCTCCTCCTCCGGCATTCCGACGGTACAGGGATTGAGCGTCACGGATACCGACACCTCGGTGTACAATCCCAATTCCTTCGCCCGCGCTTGGATGGCCTTCAAAACCCCCGGGTCGCGCGTCGGGGACAATCCCCAAACGCCACCGAATTGCGCCCCTTCCAGCCCCAACTTCTGGATATAGTCGAGCTGTTGAAAGGGATCGAGTTTGAGATCTCTCAAGGTAAAGGTATCGACACCGACTTTCATGATTTGCCCTTTCGTCCCATATCGATATGGTATCCGGCCTGTTTTTTGGCCTGTTCCGCCGCGATTCCACCCAAAGATTCCGGCATGCCGCAGGGTTTCCATTTCCGCGGCTTGATCGGCAAGGTTATGGTCCGGCCTTTTTCGACCGAATAATACGCCGCCTCGGCCACCTCAACGGTGCCCCGACACTCCCGGCCGCTGGTCTCAATTTTTGCCGGTTCCCCGCGCAACGATTTGATCCATTCCGCGATGCACCGTTCATGGCCGCCCCAGGCACCGCTTTCCACCTGGACAAAGCCCTCTTTGACTGCCGGTCCGTATTTCGCCAGCGCGGCCTCGTCCGCCTCGTGCAAGCGCACGAACGTGCCTTTGCCCGACATCCGGTAGGCCTCCCCCTTGGACCCGCAGACCTGGACCATTTCATACCAGAGACTGTTGGGCCCGTAGTTGGAACGGGTCCACCAGTTGATGGACAGTTCAGCCAGAGCGCCCGATTTCATTTTCGCGGCGATGATCCCGGCGAATTCGCCCTGCATTCGTTCGGGCCGGGTGGCGCTCAGGCAGGTGACCGATTCCACCTCGCCCCCATACCAGCGCAACCCGTCGATTTGATGGGTCAGACAACTCATGATGCACCCGCCGCCGAGCCCGTCCTTCCAGTGCGCCCAACTCGAAGGCGGCAAAACCACATCCTGGTTATGGTCGAGCTTCCAGAAGAAAATGTCGCCCAGGACACCGGACTCGATGATGGTTTTCAACGCCATCCATTCCCCATTATAACGGCGGTCATGGCAGATGGTCAGATTCACCCCGGCCTTTTCGCAGGCCGCGATCATCCGGTCACATTCCCAGACATTCCGGCCCATGACCTTTTCGACCAACACCTGTTTTCCCGCCTTGGCGGCTTCGATCGTTGCCGGCATGTGCAAATGATGGGGCAGAATGATATCGACCGCATCCACCGCCTTCATCGCCAGCACCTCGTGGTAATCCCGTACAATCCGGACCTCCGGCCCCAAGAGTTTGCGGATGGCCTCGTCGCGACCCGGATTGGATTCCGCCACCGCCACCACTGTACACAGATCCTTGATCTTGTTGAATCCCGGGGCATGCGCCCCCAGAATTCCGCCGCCGCCCAGAATTCCGACTTGAATCTTTTTCATTGTCATGGCGTTCTCCCCGGGGTTAAATAGCTGCATCTTTACGACATTATTTTATTTTGAGACTTGGATACCCATTCAAAACGCAATAATATTAAGCTATTTAGGCATCCTGCTCAAGAATCTTCGGTTGAGTTTCCCGCCGCGCCCTGAGCCGTTCGATATTTTATTGGCGACGTAAAGGTAGGTGCCAGTAGCCGCGCGAGGCACCCGCCGGCCTGGTGGCGGGCTCGTCGCGCGGCTTTCAGTGTGAGCGCCGGTCAAAAACGGGTTGAGAATGACCGGCGGGAAACTGGCTGGATCGGATTCCCCCAAGCTATCTGGAATTTTCTCACGCCGAGGCGCCGAGTTCGCGAAGGATCGAGA
>CAZCDO010000191.1:0-7458 GCA_964497135.1 uncultured Verrucomicrobiota bacterium | reverse complement strand
AAGTGGGTGCAATTCGGCTGGGCCAGCGGCGCCTTGGCGGCCACACTGATGACGGATTACGCGCAACCCGCCGACGAAGAGCAGGTGTGGAGCATCTGGGAAGGAAATGCCCGGGTGAAGCGGTAAGAAGCGGAGGGCTTTACTACGGTTCCCCTTCGACAGCCGCGGAAAAGAATATTTTCACCACGGATGGTACGGATCATGCGGATAAGGAAAGGGTTGGCGCGCTCGCTTAACCGGTAGGGCGAGCTCTCTGAGCGAGCCGTCTCCCTTCCGGTTTTTCTGCGTGCCCCAACCCCGGCTCGCTCTCCCTTCCAATACTTTGTCTTTTTTCGGGGGATTATAACCCCAACAAGGTGATGGCGTTTTCCCGGGCAATTTTCTGGAAGGCACTTTCGGACAGTTTTCCCTGACGCCGCAGGTCTTTCAGGAAATCCGCCATCGGCAAGGGTTGGGTGGCGTAGCAGATATCCGTTCCATACAAAAGCCGGTCCTGGAATTCATTGAGAAACTGGACAGCATTCACCGAATCCCGGGCAAAGGCGTTATGCCCGCTCCCGGCGGATAAATCCCCGTACAGATTCGGGTATCGCCGGAAAAGTTTCGGCACGACGCCTTCGGCCCGGATCGGGTATCGCGGGTAAGTGCCCCGGTCGGCGGGGGTATCCAGGGTTCCCATTTCCGCCCAAAAGGCCGGACCGTGTCCCAGGATTTTTAATTGGGGAAACCGTTTCAGCGTTCGCTCCAATTGGGGCAACCCCGGCTCGTCATAAAACCCGTAGGTTCCGCCGATCCGGTCGGCGATGTCGAAAATCAGGGGAAATCCAACTGCTTCGACGTGCTTGAAAAGATTTTGACAGCGCGGATCTTCAAACGGCAGATTGGGCATGACCTCGCCGATTCCCTTGCATCCGCGCGCCTGGTAGTGATTCAGCCAGAGTTCGAAGGGGGCGTCGGGCGAATTGGTCAAACCGCGCGGATCCAGATTACAGAAGGGAATCAACCGTCCGCCGGACTGCGCGCACATATCCAGAATGTCTTCGTTGGATTGCGGCAAATAGACTTCAGGCCCAATCAACGGCAACACGACGCCCCGTTCGATTTCGAGTTCATCGTAGCGTTTCAAAACTTCAGCCGGGGTGGCAAAAAAAACATTTCCATCCGCTTTGGGGCACCCGGCCCGATACGCATGGGCATGGATATCGATAAACATGAGGGGATATTAGGAGGGGATGGCCATAGGGGCAAGGCATTTTCTTGTGTTGGGGAGCAACTCAGTGTAGTGCAAGCTTCCAGCTTGCGTCCCCATAAAACAGGCTGGAAGCCTATTCTACTAAGGTTTTAAGCGAGGTGTTTTGGAACTAATTCGGATTGTTTAACAGACTTTTTTATGGTTGTATTCTGTCACCTATGAAAACTGCAATAAGTCTCTGGTTGGCCTTGGTGACGTGGGCGGCCGCACAGTCCGCCGACCCCTTCCGGGTTGAAGTCCAATGGGCGCCCGAAGTGAATGGGTCGGGACGGTTGACCCTGATGTGGACGATTCCGGCGGAGCATTACTTGTATGCGGATGTGTTGGGCGTCCGGGTGGACGGCGCGGAGGTGAAGCCGGAACAATTGGCTTTGCGCAGCCGCATTCATGATGATTTCAGCGATCAGGAGCGGGAGGTGCTGACCAACGATTTCACGGATGTGTACCGGATCCAGGGCGGGTTGGGAGGGAATCGGATTTTAACGGTCGAGTATCAGGGCTGCAATCACGAATTGTGCTTTTTGCCTCAGACCCGCCGGTTCCGGTTGGATGACCAGGGTGGGGTTTCAGCGCTAACCGGGGGCGGAACCGAGCCACCCGAAACAACAACCAGGAGCCGTCCCGCCGATTTCACTGTCCGGGGTCGGGTTTCCGGTTATCTTCGGGCGACCCCGTTCATTGAGTTTTTGAACCGGTCGTTGGTCGATGGAAGCGCAGGCAGTGGATCCGATCCTTTGGCGCATCGCGGGATTTGGGTGACCTTGTTGTTGATTTTGGTGGGCGGTCTGGCGTTGAACCTGACGCCGTGCGTGTTGCCGATGATCCCGATCAACCTGGCCATCATTGGAGCCGGGATTCGCGCCGGCGATCGGGGCCGGGGGTTTCTCCTGGGTGGTTTTTACGGATTGGGAATTGCGGGGGCCTATGGGGCCCTGGGGTTGGCGGTGCTGTTGACCGGTGCGCGGTTTGGGGCTCTGAACGCAATGCCCGGTTTTAACCTGGGGATCGCGGTGATCTTCATCGGGTTGGCGGCGGCAATGCTGGGTTTGTTCAATCTCGATCTATCCCGTTTCCAGAAAGTGGGTCCGGTGGCGGGGGGGAGCGATAAAGGATGGATGGCTTATGGACAGGCGCTGATGATGGGGGTGGTGTCGGCCCTGCTGGCCGGCGCCTGCGTGGCGCCGGCGGTGATCGCCGTACTGGTTTTGGCGGCCTCGCTCTATGCCCAGGGCTGGGGGGCGGCCTTGTTATTGCCGTTTCTCCTGGGGGTGGGTATGGCCTTGCCCTGGCCGTTTGCCGGGGCGGGCCTGGCGTTTCTGCCCAAGCCCGGCGCGTGGATGGAAACCATCAAGCGCGTATTTGCCGCCGTGATTCTGGCCGCCGGATTATATTACGGCTGGCAGGGAATCGACCAGATTCGGAGCCGCTCCGAATCGGCCCGGGCGGCGGTTCAGAAAGCAGCGGAACAGTCGATGCGGGAAGGCTGGCTGACCTCACTGCCGGAAGCGTTTGCCCGGGCGCGGGCGGAGGGCAAGCCGATGTTGATCGATTTTTGGGCCACCTGGTGCAAAAGTTGCCTGGCGATGGAGAAGACCACCTTCCAGGATCCGGCGGTCCGCGAAGCGCTGGATCGGTTCATCAAAGTCAAACTCCAGGCCGAACAGCCGTCGGATCCGGCCACCCGGGCCCTGATGGATGAATATGAGGTGTTGGGCTTGCCGACTTATGTGGTTGTGCGGGAGACCCCGGCGCGATGAGCCCAACAGCGGCAAAAAAGCGACATCCTTGTCCCGATTGCCGGGCCTGTCAGTGGTGCCCGCCCGCGCGGTGTGCGATTTGCCGGGGCTGGATCCGAAGCGGCGCGACGGATGGGAAAAAGAAACCCCGGGAATGCACCGGCGCGTGTCGGAAAAAACGGCAGACCTCCCAGCGGGTGACAGCTCAAGTCCTCAACCCCTCACCCCGCCCTCTCCCTCAAGGGGCGAGGGAGGAGCGGCGATCGGTCAGCCCGAATGTCAAACGGGCGAAGCCAGTTCGATAACACCGGAGATTCACATGCCTAATGAACAACCCGAAACCCTATCCATCGTCATTATCGGCGCCTCGGGCGATCTGGCGCGGCGTAAAATCATTCCCGCCCTGTTTGCGCTCTATTGCCAGAATTTGATTCCGGGGCCATTCCGGATTTTCGGCTTTGCGCGAACCCCGATGACGCATGCGGCGTTTCGGCAGATGGAGAGCGAACACTTGACCTGCCGGTATGTGCCGGATTCCCGCTGTGAGGATCGGATGGCCGAATTTTTAGGCTGCTGTTTTTACCAGGACGGCCAATATGATTCGGCCGACAGCATTTTGAATTTATACCGGGCCTTGCGCGTCGAGGAAGGCCCGGTCCGGGCCAACCGGATGTTTTACCTGGCGGTGCCGCCGACCGTTTTTCTGGATGTGGCGCGGGCCATTGGCGATGCCGGACTGGTCGAATGCGGCGGCGGGGAAGGTTGGTCCCGGGTGGTGATCGAGAAACCGTTCGGACGGGATCGGGCCACGTCGGATGTTTTGGTCGAGGAGATGGGGAAGGTGTTCCGCGAGGACCAGACCTATCGCATCGATCATTATCTCGGGAAGGAGATCGTCCAGAACCTGATGGTCCTGCGGTTTGCGAATCTGTTCTTCGAGCCGGTATGGAACCGCATGTTCATCGAGCGGGTCTCGATCGCCTGGTCGGAAGAGCAGGGGATCGGGTCCCGGGGCGGGTATTTCGATGGGTATGGCATTATCCGGGACGTGATGCAAAACCATCTGTTGCAGATCCTGGCCCTGATGGCGATGGATGAGCCGACCCATTACAATGCCCACGCGGTGCGCGATGAAAAAGTGCGGCTTCTCCGAAGCATTTTGCCGCTGACCGTGGACGATGTGGTGATCGGCCAATATGCGGCGACCGAACGCAACGGGCGGACCTGGCCGGGGTATCGCCAGGAACCCCAGGTTCCGCCGGATTCCCGGACCCCGACCTATGCGGCGGTGCGGTTGAAGATCCGGAATCGGCGCTGGGAGGGGGTTCCTTTCGTGATGACGGCGGGCAAGGCCCTGGCCGGCCGAAGCAACGAAGTGCGCGTCCGGTTTCGGGCGGTCCCCCGGAATATTTTTTGCGGGCCCGAAGGGACCTGTTTGGAACCCAATGAACTGGTGATCCGGATTCAGCCGGATGAAGGTTTGGTGTTGCGCCTGATGAACAAAGTGCCGGGATTGGGAATGGAACTGGCGCCGACCGATTTAAATTTACGGTATGCGTCCGCGTTTCCGGCGCAGATCCCGGATGCTTATGAGTGCTTGCTGCTGGATGTGATGAAAGGGGACCGGAGTTTGTTCATTCGATCGGATGAGCTGGCGGTCGCCTGGGATATTTTTACGCCGGTTTTGCATGCGCTTGAGGAACAGCGGGTTGAGCCGCTGCCGTATGCGATCGGGAGTGAAGGGCCGGCAGTCGGTCGGGAATAGTCGCCGGTAAGGGCCTTCATCCTCTCACTTTTTTGTATAGGTGACCCGCCGAATATTACAATTTTGTGATGTTCGTAGGTTTGATCGATATTCGCCTTTCCAGTTGCCGTAATTATTTCAACCGCTTGTCAATCCACCCTTTATATCGTTTTCAAAAGCCGTTGTGCCCAACTGGCACGGAGCCTGCTAATCCCGATGAGCAGGTCAATACGAACCTGAGTTTCCCAACTGGGAGGGTGACATGAAAAACGTGATGAAGCGGGTGGTCGGGGTGTTGTTGCTGGTCGGACTATTCCATTTCGGAACGGCAGGTTGGGTTTGGGCGGAGGAGCCCAGCGTGCCGATTGCGGCGGAGGCGGTCGCGAGTGCGCCGGTTGCCCCGGTGGCGAAGATCGATTCCGGCAACACGGCCTGGATGCTGGCCAGCAGCAGCCTCGTGTTGTTGATGACGCCCGGGCTGGCGTTTTTCTACGGAGGGCTGGTGAGGAAGAAGAACATCCTCTCGGTCCTGATGCAGTGTTTCATGTCCATGTGCCTGGTGACGTTGGCCTGGGTCATCGCGGGATATACGCTGGCCTTCGGGCCGGATTACGGCGGGTGGATCGGCAAGCTCGATTATGCTTTTCTAAAGGGAGTCACCAGCGAACCTTGGCCGGGCACCACCATCCCGCATCTGGTGTTCATGGCGTTTCAACTGAAATTCGCCATCATCACGCCGGCGCTGATCATCGGGGCGTTTGCTGAACGGATGAAATTCTCCGCGTTCTGCCTGTTTACGCTGCTGTGGACCCTGCTGGTTTATTCGCCCCTGGCGCATTGGGTGTGGGGAGGCGGCTTCCTGTATCAATGGGGCGCGCTGGACTTTGCGGGCGGTACGGTGGTGCATATCAACGCGGGCATGGGTGCCCTTGCCGCGGCGCTCGTTCTGGGCAAACGCGTGGGGCGTCTCTCCCCGCCGCACAACCTGCCGCTGGCCGTGCTCGGCGCCGGCATGCTCTGGTTCGGCTGGTTCGGATTCAACGCCGGCAGTTCGCTGGCGGCGGATGGCATTGCCGCCAATGCCTTTGTGACCACGCACATCGCTTCCGCTGCGGCGGGGCTCACCTGGGCCATCGCGGACTGGCTGCACCACAAACGGTCGACCACGCTCGGAATGATCACGGGTGCGGTGGCGGGCCTCGTGGCGGTCACGCCGGCCTGCGGTTTCGTCTCGCCAATGAGCGCCATCGCGATCGGCATCGGGGCCTCCGCCATCTGTTTTATCTCGGTCACTTTTGTAAAGGCCCGGTTGGGCTACGACGACACGCTGGATGCGTTCGGCGTGCATGGCGTGGGCGGCATCTGGGGTGCGCTGGCCACCGGACTGTTTGCCAGCTCGAGCGTGAATGCCCTGGTGACCCACTCGACTGGCGCCCAGTTCCTCCTTCAACTCAAGGCCACGGTCATCACGATGGTCTTCTCGTTCGTCGCCAGTTTCCTTCTGCTCAAGCTCGTGGATCGGCTGATGGGACTGCGGGTGACGGAGCAGGAGGAGCGCATTGGCCTCGACCTCACGCAACACCGCGAGGTTGCCTACACGATGATCGATTAACGCAACGGAAAGGAGTTTGAAATGAAATATATCATCGCCATCATTCAGCCCGATCGGCTCGACCCGGTCTTGCAACTATTGGAACAAAAGGACATTCACCTCGTCATGGTCTCGAATGTGATGGGCCGCGGCCGTCAGAAGGGTGTCGCCGAGGTTTACCGCAGCCATCAGGAGGCGGGCAATTTGCTCAAGAAGATCAAACTTGAGATTGCCGTGAACGACGCCTTTGTAAAACCCGCGGTGGACGCCATTACCGAAGGCGCCCGCACGGGCAAGATCGGCGATGGCAAGATCTTCGTTTTGGACTTGCACGAATGCACCCGCATTCGCACCGGCGAGACCGGAGGGGTGGCCATCGGTTGATTTCCCCGGCTCCATTTCAATCCGTTGCCCAATAAGGCTGTCGCTGTGCTAGCTAGAGGCCGGCGTCGGGTTTCGCCTTTTCGATCAATTGGGTGAGGCCCTGATGCAGTTTCCGGATTCGGGTGGTCGACAACCGGGCGTCGGGTTTGGGGAAACTTTGGGTCAGGTGGGTGTCGATCAACCCGCTGTCTTCGCCAATGCGCCGCAATTTCCGCAACAGTTCCCCATGCGGGGCGTCCGGGCGGTCTACGTATTGTTTCATCCGGTAACCGGCGGGAAGACGGATCACGTTGTCCGCGTTCAAATCCTGCAACCCGTCGGGATTACAGAAGAAAACCGAGAACACATCGTACCGGCTGGAAGGAACGCTATCCGGGAGGCCATTTCCGGGCCGATACGCCAGGAACGCGATATCCAGATAGCGGTCAATCACGGACGCTTCCCCCTCGCCGGGGCGGTTCACCAGTTCGGTCAACAAGACGGAATCCGCCTGTTTCTTGATTTCGCCCAGAAACAGCGCCCGAGCCGTGCGTTGTCCCGACCGCGGCCGGGCTTGTGTATAATGTAGAAAATACAGACCATACAGTTTAAGCCTGTCGATGATTTTTTCAGGATGTGCATTCATGGTGAAAGTATGCTGAATTTGGGCCTGCGGGTCAAGAACGAGGAAGATGGGGCTGGCAACCGGGCACTACTCAGTTTATGTTCATAGGGCTGTGCGGAGTAAGTCGGGCATTCCTGCCCGACTCTG
>CAZCDO010000190.1:0-7643 GCA_964497135.1 uncultured Verrucomicrobiota bacterium | reverse complement strand
AAGAGTTACGGCGCCCAAAACTCTGAAAAATCCGAGCTTAGGCGAGGATTTGGGGGTGCGTAGATCACCGTGTTGGTGTGCGTCGGGTTCCTGATTTCGTTATGGGCTTGCCTACCGGTCCATGACATTCAAGACCCAAAACCATTCGCAATTCCGCACGCGACTTCTTCATGATGAAGACCGCATCTCTGGCATCGTCTGAGGTGGCGGATTCGCCTGGGTAACGGAACTCGACGGCATATACGGATAACCGCACCATCGGAGTTGTGTGGCGGATTTTTTGTTAAGTGACGCAACGACAAAGCCACCCTAAAGTCTTCCTCCGCTTTCGCGATCCATTCATTAACGGGGCTATTCATACAGCACTTCGCCATCTTCGAGAATTCCCTTGATAAAGGTATCGTTCATCGCCAGGCGTTTGATCACTTCCGCGGGTCGTTTTACCAATAAGTCCATCGGAAACGGAGCATCGGTTCGTAACCGCATGGCCAGAGCTTGATCCACATTCCGGGGCTTATCGTGATCCATGATCACCAACAAGTCTACATCGCTTTCTTCAGTAGCGTTTCTGCGTGCGTACGAGCCAAACAGGACTATCCGCTCTGGCCGGAACTCTCGGCCGATCACTCTGGCATACTTTCTAATCTGGGTTCGATTGATCATTTTTGAATTTCCCTCCGGCAACATCAAACCTAGCAGGACATGCCGGGAAAGACCAGTATAAACAGGTGTTGTTGACGCGGTTAGACTCATTCCTGAACCTGCAGTTCATTCAGATTTCGATCCGGCCATCAGCGCGAAATCGAAGCTCCTGCGCGAAATGCCACAGCCGTCCTGCCCATACGCCTGCCAGCAAACATCCGAGAGCGCATAGGCCCAGTCCGGCGATCCATCCGGGCGGTTGATAGGTCAGGTCGATCCACCGGGCGCCTGGCGAAACGCGGATGGATGTCCAGGGGCCTTCTCCGCGCTCCACGGTTTGCGGTGTTCCGCGGTCGTCGATGGCCGTCCAACCTCGAACAAAAGTCTGGCGAATCACCAGGCGTTGGATGCCGTCAGGAACCCGGATGAAAGCCCGGTGGGGATTGATTCTGGTGAAAGAGACTGTTCCCGCACTTTGCGCAGGAAAAGTTTCGCAGAGGGGGAGCGGGTGAAGGCGGAGGAGTACGAGTTCTCCTTCGGCTCCCCACGCCTGGGTGATTTCAGGGTTGAGTTCCGCTTGGGCAAAAAGATCGACCCGGCTTTTTTCGGTCAGGATCCATTCGACCGAAGCTTCACGGCAAAAGGTGGGCAGGGAGGTCGACTCTTGAAACTGCTGAAAAGCCGCTATGGCCAGGGGCGAGAAGCCCCCGGCGGTGGGGATATTCCAGAGCCGGGGGGCATTGAAACCCAGCAATTCACGATAGAGGACGGCGTCTTTTTCGCTGGGGCGCAAGGAATGGAAAAAGCCGGGGAGGGGGGCTTGGATCAGATCCGGATCGGTGAGATAGCGGGCTTCAGGTGTTTTTAAGTTTTGGAGAGTTTGGGCGACGAGCGGTGGATCGAGTGGGCGGAAGGCGGTGGTCAGCGGTTTTTCGATGAACCAGGCCAGGGCCAATTCAGTGGCCAGGAGGAGGACGAGGGCAATGGTGGAGAGCGCCGTGCGGTTACGGAACACGAAAAGGATGGCGGCCAATCCGATCCAGGGGAGGCACGACAGCAGGGTGCGGGATGTGAATACGGGGATCGCAGCGGACGAGAAATGGCGGCCTACCGTGCCGGCGAGAATGAGCAGGAGTGCGATTTCCGTGATGATGAGGAGGACTGTCAGACGGATTTGGAACGGGTTGAAGCGCGTGGCAAAAGCGGGGGCCCGTCCGGCGGCCCACCGGCGTTGGACCCCGAAGCCGGTGAGGATGGCGCCAAAGAAGAGGACCCAGAGCAGGTGTTTTTCGGGATAGCGGAAACTGCCGACGAGAGGCAGGCGGGCGACATATTCCAGTCCCGGGCAGTGCCGGCCAAAGCTCAGGATCAGAAAGCCGACAACTAAGGTGAACGGTGCGCCGAACCGAAACAAGTTTCGGCGCCGCAGAATGTTCCACAGAGCGAACCAGAGGGCGATCAGACCGAAGTGGAGAGAGGCCGTCCACGGTTGTTCGAAGGGCGCATCCGGTCCGTTCAGGAGATGGCCGAACCAGAGGTCACGTCCGCCGAAGGCGTGGGGGACGAAAAGTTCCAGAAGGCGGCCGGGATGGAAGGAGCGGGTGAGGGTGTCACCCAGGCCCGAAGCCCGGATGCTTTCGGGGAAATAGCAGAGGGTGGTGAGCCATTGGGGGGCGGTCCACAGGAGGCAAAACAAGCCTGCGGCGGTCAGGATCGAGAGGCGGAGACGGCGGTCCGGCCGGGTGCAAGCCCAGAGGGCCGCGACGGGCCACCAGATCAGGGCGGTCTGGATGTCGCCTCCCAGGATGAGGAGGGATGTTGCGAGGGCGGTTAAAAGCACGGGGGGAAGGAGGGAGGGTCGCGCGGGGGAGAAGAGGGCGGCGAAGGCCAGCGGGATCCACGGCAAGGCGATAAAATTATGGGTATCCCACATGCTATGGGCATATCCGCCGAAGGCGTAGGCGAGGGCGCCAGCGAGGGCGGCGGCGGGCTGGACGCGGAACACGCGCAAGCAGAGAAAAAGGCCGATGCCGGCGAGGACCGTGTGGAGGACGAGGAAGAGTTGATAGCCCCAGGGGAAGGGAAGGAAATGGATCAGGAGGGCGGGAGGATAGAGGACGCCGGCATTGGGATTGGCCAGCAGGGGGACACCGCATTGGAAGGCATTGGTCCAGAAAGGGACATGGCCAGCCAACCATTGACTGCGGATTTCGAGGGCCATAGGCCAGTTGTAGACCAAGGTATCCCAGCGGAAGAGAAAATGGTCCGGGAGCAGAGCGGACCCAGAGAGCCAGGCTGTGAAGGCCAGGAGCGCTGTGGCCCAGAGGGTGCGGGGTCGGAAGCCGGTGGTATTTCCAGACATACGCGTTACTTTAAGAGCCGTATGGCAATCCGTCCAGTGTGAACCGCAACTCCCTGACAACCGGTCGGGCTTAGCCCGGCTTCAGCAGGATTAACCCGCCGGGTCCTGTGCCCGTCAACCAAAGAGCAGACTTGATCGAGGGGAATGGCGGAGACTATAGTATGGCGATTATGAAACAGGGGCGAAACCAGACTAATCGGAAACCGAACCGGAGCCAGGAGCCCGTATGGATCCCTTAAAAGAGTGGGCGTATCCGGTGCTGGTGGTTGCCCCGCACATGGATGATGAGGCCTTGGGGTGTGGCGCCACAATCGCCCGTCTGGCGGAAGGCGGGCCGGTGCGGATCGTTTTTGTCGGCGACGGGTTGGGCTCTTTTCCCCGGGCCGTGCGGACGGGAACGGAAGCTGAGCCGTTGCGGCGTCGACGGCAGGCGGAGGCGATCCGGGCCGCCCGGGAACTGGGGGTTCCCGTCGAAGCCTTGGATTTTCTGGGGTTTGAGGAGTGGGTGTTTCAAGCCCATTTTATAGCCGTGGGTGCCGCCCTGAATCGGGTCCTTTTGGAGCATCGGCCGGCGACCGTTTTGTGTCCCTTCCGCTTTGATCGGCATACGGATCACTTGACCGTGCACGAGGCGGTTGGAGCCTTAACGCAAGAGTCAACGATGCGGACCCTGGAATACTTTGTCTATCACCGCTGGCAACTGTTGCCCGGGCGCGATATTCGGCGCTGGATTCGCGAAGAAGCACTCGAGGTGTTTGATATCGGCTCCTACGGCGGCCGCAAGCGCCGGGCGCTCGAGGCGTATGAGAGCCAGGTGCGGGCGGAACCGGGTTTGCGCGATTTTCCGGTCCTCAGCGCCGATCTGATCGAGGAGGAATGCCAGGGCCGTGAATTTTTTGTCGACCCGCGTCGGATCCCGTCGGGCGGCGGTCTGTTTCGAGGGCTCAGTTGGTGGATTCCCGTCGTGCACGCCGTGGAACCGCCTTTAAAGCGGATCAAGGATGCCCTGCGCCGGCGTTAAAAAGGCTGGTTATTCCGGACCGTACCTGATAAAAATTTCAACTGACGAATGTGCAAGTTGCCGTGGGGCAGGGCCGAGGGTGGAGTCGCGATATGAAAATATTGGTTACCGGTGGAACGGGATTTACGGGCAAAGCTTTGGTCAAGCGTTTGTTGGACGACGGGCATGCCGTGGTCGCGTTGGACTATAAAGAGGGCATAAAAACCCAGGAATTGCGGACTTGGGGTGCCCAGGTGGTGATCGGATCGGTGACGGATGCCGGGGTGGTGGAGAGTTGTATGGCCGGGGTGGAGATCGTGATGCACCTGGCGGCGGCATTCCGGGAATTGAACGTGCCCAATTCGTATTACACCGAGGTCAATGTCGGGGGGACCCGGGTGATGCTGGCCGCGGCGCGCAAGGCGGGGGTGCGGAAGTTCATTTATTGCAGTACCTGTGGCGTGCATGGGAATATCGATCAGCCGCCCGGCGGGGAGGATGCCCCAATTCACCCCGCGGACTACTATCAGCAAACCAAATACGAGGCCGAGCCGTTGGTACTGGACGCCAATCGCCAGGGTTTACCGTCGGTTATTCTCCGTCCGGCGGCGATCTATGGGCCGGGCGATCCCGAACGGTTTATGATGATTTTTAAGCGGGTGGCCAAAGGGCGGTTCCCGATGTTCGGTTCCGGGCGGACGCTTTATCATCCGTTGTATGTCGACAACCTGGTGGATGCCTTTTTACTGGCGATGGCGCCGGGGAAGGGGGATGGGCAGGCCTACCTGATCGCCGATGAGGAGTATTTTGAAATCGAGGAGCTGGTTCGGCGGGTGGCGAAGGCGTTGGGTGTGACGGTGCGGGTGCCGCACTATCCGGTCTGGCCGGTGGTGATGGTAGGGCACCTTTGTGAGAAAATCTGCAAGCCCTTTAAAATCACCCCGCCGATTTTTCCGAGACGCGTCGATTGGTACCGGCAGAATCGGGCGTTCAAGATCGACAAAGCCAAGCGAGAGTTGGGGTACCGACCCCGGGTGGGGATCGATGAGGGTTTGAAGGCCACGGCAGAATGGTGCCGGCGGGAAGGCTATTTGTGAGGCGATCTGTCAAAGAAGCGATAGGAAGGAGCTCAGCGATGAAACAGGGGCGGAACTTCGGATGGATAATGCCGATGATGATCCTGCTGGCGGGTTGGATCGTGGCACTGCCGGCGAGGGGGCAGACGGACATCGGCGACGGGATTTTTGGCGAGTATGAACCGATCGATGCGATCAAGGATCGGCTGGAACTCGGGTTGCGCATGACCCAGTACCAGTTGACGGAGGGGAAAAACAACGACCCGGATGGGGACGGCAATTATTTCCTGGGGAGCATCAACGAGTTGGAAGAGGAGCAGAGCACTCAACTCCGCCCCTATGCCCGCTATTTCTTTGTGCCTTATTTTGGCGTCGAATTGTCGTTGGAGGAGATGTCGCTGATCACCCGGAAATATACCAGCACTGTGGATACGGACGGCATCATCAAGGTGGACGGGCCGGCGGTGTCGTTGGTGGGGCGGTATCCGAACGAAAGTCGATTCACCCCCTATGGGCAGGTGGGCCTTTTCATGGCGAACGGCGGATTCCAATATGCCAAATGGTGGCATAACGGTTTCCCCGAGTATGGCCAGGCCTTTTTGGACTGGCAGGCGATGGGGTCGCCGGCTTGGCCCAACGGGGGCTATCAGCGCAATATCGAGATTTCCGACGAGACCGGGACTTTTTACTCCGGCGGCTGTTCGATCCGGTTGATGGATCATCTCTCACTGGATATTCAGGCGCGCTACATGATGCTGGACGTGGATGCCCATTATACGCTCTCGTTTGGTGGAGTGGTGCGAGATGACCGCGGTTATTCCACCTTTCCGCTGGATAATTGGGCCTACCAGTTGGGCCTGAAATACTGTTTCTGATCCGGCCCCAAGGCGTCGGAAGGGATTGACGAAAATGAAGCGGTTGATTCCATTTTTCGGCGCAATATGTCTGGGAATGACCGGCGGGCTCTCGATGGGCACTCCGGTTGAACTCAGCCCTTACCGGATGATCCTGGACCGTAAGCCGTTCGGAAGCGAGACGCCCCCAACTCCTGCGGCAGGCGGTGCGGCGGCGTCCGCTCTGGTCGAGCCCTACGTCAAGTTTCTGAAGATATCGGCGTTTGTCCGCGACGACTTCTCGCCGATTATCCGCGTGGGGTTGGTTGAAACGCGGACCAATCAAAGTTATCTATTGGCGGAAGGCGAGTCGGCCGATGGGATCCTGTTGATTCGCGCTGAATTCGACCGCGAGCGGGTATTGCTGTCCAAGGAAAATCTTGTCTATTGGCTGGCCATGGACGGGACGTATATCCTCGAGGCGGAGGAGGCGCGTCAGGCTTCCCCAGAACCCTCGGAAGTGGCCCCGGTCGAAACGGAAGCCCCGCCTTCGCCTCCCGTCGCAACGGATGAATCGCCGAAGGGGGGCGCGACTCCCGTGCCGAAATCCTCCCCCCCTAAAACGACCCGGGTTCGGCCGTCGACGGCTGAACCCCCGGTGCCCGTTGCGGCATCCGGTGCGGGCGCCTCGACGGGTCCGACGTCTCCGCGACGGACTTTGACTGAACGGCGGCGCATGATTGATGAGATTCGCAAGCGCCGGGCGGAATTGGCGCAAAACCAGTCGCCCCTTGCGGAAGAAAAGGACGGGGAAGCCGGCTCGACGGGTTCCGCAGTTCCGTCGGCCCAGAGCCCGACGCCAGCGCCGGGTGAAATTCCGCCCTTATTGGAAGGGTCGGAAATGGAGCGACAGCTTCAGGAATACCAGATGCAGGCCATCCGGGAAGGGCGCGCCCCGTTGCCGATTCCTTTGACTCCGGAAATCGATGCGCAATTGGTCAACGAGGGTGTTTTGCCTCCCGTGGAGTAGTCTTTTAGTTTTCCGATTTGCCATTGAGGGCGGTGATCTGCATTTGCGATCCTTTTTCGCCCCGGGCGATCATGATGGAGGCCGTCCGCTTGTCGGTTTTTCGGCCGTAGGTAAACAATAAGTTTTCGGCCATGACCAGGGAAGATTGTTCATCCCACCCGTCGGCTTTCATTTTGGCGGCGCACTCGGCGGCGAGTTGATCGGCGGATTGTTTCGATTCCAGGGTGAGGGCGAAGCCTTCGGGGACCTTGACGGTGGTGAGCAGTTTGGCCTCCTTGGGCACAAAGACATCCGCCGGGAAATCCGGGGGAATTTGGGCACCCTCACCGGAGAAACCCACATATTCGCCTTCCGCGGTTTTGACGGAAATGGCGCCGTCTTTGATGGCGACATCGGCCTTGCCGCCGTTGTTTTTCTCGATGGCTTTTTCCATGATTTTTTCGGAAAGTTTTTCGCCGGCCCGCTTACAGCCGCCGATCGCGATCAGACCGAACACCAGAACCATTGTCATCGCCGGTTTAAACATGGGGACTCCTTCAGGTTGGATTAATAAGGGTGATTCTAGCCGAACAGGAAAGGTCTGACAAGGCGAATGAGGGCACTCCGATCACTCCCCGATCATCGCGTAAGTCTGGAATCCAGATCGGTCCGCTCCGGTTTCACATCCGTGGATGCGGCTCGCCGGGACGCTCGCCCTCCA
>CAZCDO010000189.1:0-7647 GCA_964497135.1 uncultured Verrucomicrobiota bacterium | reverse complement strand
TCTTTCCAAATGGCTCGATCAAGTACCCATCGGTTTCAATCCGTTCGACCAACTTGACATACTCGGCTTGAATCCCGGGCGGCTGTGTAGCGATGAATTCGCGAACCGGCCGCGTCGCCAGATATGTCTTTATCATCGCAACCTTAATATCGCATATATGCTATTTTCTGTCAATTCTTTCCGTGCCTCCAAATCGCCTTAAACGCTTATGCCGCCATCAGGAACTGCTACATAATCCGGTTCAGGCAGACGATCCGATTCGCTCAAGATTCAACGCCAGCAACTTTTCCAAATCTCAGCATCGGTCATATCGGTCTTCCAGCCATAGGCGGCGAAGACGGCTTCGTCCAGGCGCCGGTGTGCCAGGTCAAGCCAGGGCGGATCGTTCTTTCAAATCCGCTTTCTTCCATTTCGCAATGAATTCAACACCGTTCAAACGATTCTCCCATACAAAAGAGTTGCGCCCATCGTAGAGGAATCAGATTGAAAATCGAGCCTATAAATATAACTTAAAAACGAGCAACTCCGGATGTTCCGCGTAACGCTTCGAAAGTCCCGCCCGGATATCGCGTATCATCTTGACACAATCAAAGACCTTCTGCATCGAGCACATCCACTGAATCGTTCCGGGCTAAGAGGCGGCTCCGGAAGCGGGGTCCCGGGCCACCGTCACCCGGACCGGCTTGATCAGCGTTTCCAGAACATCGGGTGACATTCGCGCCAATACGCCACGCCGGCCGGCATTGATCCAAATTTCGGGCAAATCGAAAATCGTGGCCTCCGCATAAACCGGCAGGGGCTTGCGGGTGCCGAACGGACTGGTGCCGCCGATCAGGTACCCCGTGTGCCGGGTGGCAACGTCGGGCGCGCAGGGAGCAACCTGTTTGACGCCCAACGCGCGGGCCAATTGTTTGGTGGAAATTTCACAGTCCCCATGCATCAGACAAATCAAGGGTGTTTTGGCATCGGTTTCAAGCACCAGGGTTTTGATGACCGCATGCTCGGGCGCGCCCAACTGACCGGCCGCATTCGCGGTGCCGCCATGGTCGAGATAGGAGTACGTCGCCAGTTCAAAGGCCGCCCCGCTTTCCCGTAACACCCGAATCGCCGGGGTGACCGGAATATCGCCTGGTTTATTGCTCATGCCGTTGATGGTTAAGATACCCCTCCCTCGGATGCAGCGTCAATCCCAATTCGGTTTGCATTGCGCACGGCCCATCGATATGGCAAACTGTCGGCGACTTCAGAAGGAGATACGCATGGCTTTGAATATTGTGGAACGGATCGATGATGCGGTGCGGGTGCGCCATGTATTGGCCAGTGTTTCGGACAAGACGGGCCTGGATAAACTGATTCCGGGCTTGATCGCGGCGAACCCGGAGGTCAAGATTTATTCGACCGGGGGGACGTTCACGGCGATCCAGGATTTATTGGGCGCGGCGGCCGGGAAAAATCTGGTGGCGGTCTCCGCCTATACCGGTCAGCCGGAAATGCAAGGCGGCCTGGTCAAGACCCTGGATTTCAAGATTTACCTCGGCTTGTTGAGCGAGACCTACAATCCGGCCCATGTCGAGGATTTGAAACGGACCCGGGGCGTACCGATCGACTTGGTCGTGGTGAATCTCTACCCCTTCCGGCAGACCGTGTCCCGACCGGGAATCACACCGGAAATGGCCCGGACGAATATTGATATCGGCGGCCCCTGCATGGTGCGGGCGGCGGCCAAGAATTTCCTGCGGGTGGCGTCGGTCACCGATCCGGCCGATTACGGACGGATCCTGGGCGAATTGCAGGCCTCCCGCGGGGCGACCTCCCTGGCCTTGCGGTTCGAACTGGCCCAAAAGGCATTCGCCCACACGGCGGCCTACGATACGGCGATCGCCGCCTACTGGGCGAAGTGCAAGCCGGACACCTTACGGGCCTGCTATCGGATTGAAGGATAGGCGCATCATGTACGAGATCAGCATTCGAACCCATTTTTCAGCCGCTCATCGACTGGTGGGGCACCAGGGGGTGTGTGCCCGGATTCACGGGCACAATTGGGAAATCGAAATTTTCCTGAAGGGACCGGTCCTCGATGAAATCGGGATTTTGGTCGATTTCAAGGTGGTGAAGGAAGCCGTACAGGAGGTGTTGGGCGCGCTGGACCATGCGGATCTCAACCAACATCCGGGGTTCGCGGTGCAAAATCCAACCTCCGAAAATATCGCCCGCTTATTGTTCGAAGATCTCGGCCGGCGTTTGAACACGGACCGGTGCCGGATCAGCAAGGTCCGGGTTTCGGAAAGCCCGAACTCGTCGGCGACCTATTGGGAGGAATGACGTGTTGCGTGTGGCCGAAATTTTCACCTCGCTTCAGGGCGAATCCACCTGGACCGGCTATCCGTGTTTCTTTGTGCGGTTGACGGGCTGTAATCTCCACTGCGCCTATTGCGACACCCCCCAGGCGCGCGAGGCGGGACAGCGGATGGAGATCGCCGAGGTGGTGGCGGTGTTCGAGAAAAGCCCGGTTAAGCTGGCCGAAATCACGGGAGGGGAACCGCTGTTGCAAGACGATTTTACCGCCCTGGCGGAGGCTCTGCTGAAGGCCGGCGCCTCACCCCTGCTGGTGGAGACCAATGGCAGTCGCCCGCTGGAACGGATCCCCGCCGGAGCCCGGGCGATTGTCGATATCAAGTGCCCCGAGAGTGGATCGAGCCATTCCTTTCTGGAGTCCAACTGGGCCCTGCTTCGCCCGCAGGATGAGGTCAAATTCGTGCTCAGCAGTCGCGCCGATTACGAATGGGCCCGGACCCTGGTTTGGGACCGGGCGCTGGTCGACCGGGTTCAGGCCGTATTATTCAGCCCGGTGCACGGCCGCCTGCCGGGTCCGATCCTGGCCGCCTGGATTCTCGAGGATGCCCTGCCCGTGCGGCTTCAACTTCAACTTCATCGGATTCTCGCCATCCCATGACCCCACCCTCCGAATCCCGGACTGACCTTGAACCTGCGGAAGCTCCCGTTTCGGCGGTGGTACTGTTGTCGGGTGGATTGGATTCAACCACGCTCTTATTTTATGTTGTTCGCCGGCTGGAAATCGGGCGGGTCCACGCCATCTCTTTCGATTACGGACAAAAACATGCGCGGGAACTCGGGGCTGCCCGATTCCAGGCGGAGACCGCCGGCGTGGAGGCCCACCCGGTGATTGACCTGGGTCTTTTCCGGGAACTGGCGGCGACGGGATCGGTCCTGACGGATCCCGCCCGGGGCGTACCGGCATTTGCCGCGGTACCGGAGAATCAGCGACGGCAACCGCCGACCTATGTGCCCAATCGCAACTTGATTTTACTATCGTTGGCGGCGGCGTATGCCGAGGCCCACGGAATCCGCGATCTGTATTATGGCGCACAGACCCAGGATGAGTATGGCTACTGGGATTGCACCGGTGAGTTTGTCGATCGCGTCAACGCAGTATTGGCCCTGAATCGCGGGAGCTCGATCCGGGTGCACGCCCCCTTCGCCGGCTGGCGGAAAGTCCAGGAGTTGCGCCTGGGCCTGGAATTGGGAATTGATTACGGGCGGACGTGGAGCTGTTATCGGGGGGGAGATCGGCCCTGCGGCGAATGCCCCGCCTGTGTGGAACGGTCCGGCGCGTTTCGGGAATTGGGTCAACCGGATCCCCTGACTGCCGGGAACTCCGGCGCCGCCCAAGTCGCCGGCGGTTAAAAAAAGGGGATGGGGTCCGTGACTTGGGGAATGCCCTTACGGGCACACTACAAACGCCGCCGTTCGTAGTGACGCCGTAAGGCGTTGCTCTTTTGTTGCAGACCTCTTACTCTAGCAGCCCATCAAAGGTGGGGAGTTTTATGGACAAAAAAGAAAAGATCAAACGGGGCCTTCCCCGACGGGAAGAATGGTTGACCTATCAGCGCCTGCTGGCCTATATGCGGCCCTATTCCGGGCGGCTGGCCCTGGGAATTTTATTTGGATTGGTGTATGCCGGGGCCAACGCGGGTTTTTTGTGGGCGATCAAAAAAGGCCTGGCCAAGGTTTATGACCCGACCGCGCCCATGCCGCTGGTGATTCTCTTTGCCGCCGCGATTCCCCTGGCCGGACTGATCCGGGGAGTGGGCGATTACCTGAGCCGCTACCTGATCCGTTGGGTGGGCGCCCGGGTGGTGGCGGATCTGCGCCTGACGGTCTTTCGCAGGTTGACCGAGCTACCCCTCGGCTATTTCTCGAGAAACCGAACCGGTGAACTGATTTCCCGCACGACGAATGACACCACGATGGCCGACCATGCAGTTTCGGGAGTCGTGGAGGATCTGGCGAAAGAACCCCTGACGCTGATCTTCATGATCGGGTGGCTCTTCTGGATCGATCCGATTCTGGCGGTGGCCAGTATCGTGTTATTCCCGGTGTGTATCGTGCCCGTGGCTCTGTTCGGTCGGCGGGTCCGTCGGTTTACCCGCGAAGCTCAACAGCGGATTGCCGATGTGGTTTCGATTTTACAGGAAACCCTGGTGGGAATCCGGGTGGTCAAGGCGTTTGGGATGGAAGACCATGAGATTGAGCGGTTCGGCAAACAAAACAACGCCTTTTTCAAGCGCATTATGCGGGTTGCCGCTTCCAACGCGGCGGTCGATCCGCTGATCATCTTCATTTCAACCCTGGGGGTGAGCCTGGTGTTGATCTATATCCGGCATCGCGGCATGCCGTTCGAGCAATTCGTGGTGTATGCCGGGGCGTTGTTGATGATGTACACGCCCGTCAAAAAATTGAGCCGTATCCATCTCCTGATTCAGCAGGCTTCGGCGGCGGCAGACCGGATTTTTGAAGTGATCGACACCCCGACGGATGTTGTCGATCGACCCGGTGCCGCCAACCTTCAGGGGCCGGTCAACCGGATTGAGTTTCGCAATGTGTCCTTTTCCTATGGGGACAAAGCGATCCTCAAAAACATCGATCTACAGGTTGAGGCCGGACAACGCATCGCCCTGGTGGGAAGTTCCGGAGCCGGCAAGACGACCCTGGTCAATCTCCTGCCTCGGTTTTACGACGTGACCGGCGGGGCGATCCTGATCAACGGGACGGACATCCGGGATTTCTCCCTGAAATCCCTGCGGCAGGCGATGAGCATCGTGACACAGGAGACGGTGTTGTTCAACGAAACCGTGGCGAACAACATCGGCTACGGCACCGTCGGGGCAAGCCGGGAGGCGATCGAAGCGGCGGCGCGAAAGGCCAATGCGGATGAATTCATCCGGGATCTGGAGGGGGGCTATGACCACGTCATCGGCGAGCAGGGCCAACGCCTCTCCGGCGGCCAGCGCCAACGGCTGGCGATCGCCCGGGCCATTCTGCGCAATCCGCCAATCATGATTCTGGACGAGGCGACCAGCGCTCTGGACACCGAGTCCGAGCGCCAGGTCCAGGCGGCCATGCAGAACCTGATGACCGGACGGACCGTTTTCGCCATCGCGCACCGGTTGTCGACCATCGCTAATTGCGATCGAATCATCGTCCTGGACCAGGGCGGAATCGTCGAGTCAGGCACCCACGAGGAACTCATGCGACAGAATGGCCAGTATCGCTATCTCTACGATTTGCAGTTCAAGGATCCGACGGCTGTTGAGGAATGACCCGGCGTTGTTCAAATTTCGAGGGGAGGACTTCAAATGACCCATCGCGAGCGATTGTTTCGAACCTTGGAACGAAAACCGGTGGATTATCCGGCCTCCTGGCTGGGACTGCCGACCTCCGAGGCATTGCCGGGCTTGTATCGCTACTTCCAGGTGTCCTCCCCGACGGAACTCAAGCAGAAATTGCGGGACGACCTGTTTGTTGTCGATATTCCCTATCGTTCCCCGACGGCAAACCATGTGGCCTTTGCCTTCGATTTTGCGCGGGACGGGTTTAAGGAAAACACCGAACGAACCCTCACCACTCCCGGCTATTTTGCCGACGTCACGGATCTCTCCGCCGTGGATCGGTTTCCCTGGCCGGACCCCGTGCCGCACATCGATCCGGAAGAATGCCGCCGTCGGGTGAAAGACGTCCCGCCCGATTATCCCATCATGGTGGCGGCGTGGTCGATCCACTACGAGGCGACCTGTGCCGCCTTTGGCATGGAAGCCGCCCTCGTCCAGATGATCGCCGAACCGGATCTGTTCCGCGCCGTCATGGACCGCATCACCCGTTTTTTTCTCCAGGCCAACGAGATCTTTTACCGGGCGGTCGGATCCGCCATCGACCTGGTGCTGATCGGAAACGATCTCGGCAGTCAGCGCGGGTTATTGCTGAGTCCCGCGCATATCCGGGAATTCGTTTTACCCGGCACCCGGCGCTTGGTGGAACAGGCCCATGCCTTCGGGTACAAAGTCATGCACCATTCGTGCGGCTCCATCGCGGACATCATTCCGGATTTGATCGAGACCGGCGTGGATGTGATTCATCCGATCCAGGCGCTTTCGGCGGGAATGGAACCCGCCCGGTTACGGGCTGAATTCGGGGACCGCGTGAGTTTTTGCGGCGGGGTGGATGCCCAGAACCTGCTGGTCAATGGAACCCCGGACCAGGTGCGGCAAAAGGTCGGGGAATTAAAAAGACTGTTTCCCACCGGTCTGATTTTCTCGCCCAGCCATGAGGCTATTTTGCGGGATACGAAACCGGAAAACATCGCGGCCTTGTTTGCCGCCGTACGGGAGTAAAGACCGTGGGGATCCGCTCCGATCGGTACAAGGATGTGCCTGCCTGGGTAATGGAGAATGACCAACTCCGCGTGGCCGTTCTTCCGGACTATGGCGCCAAGGTGGCGTCGATCTTTTACAAACCCCTGGCGCACGAAACACTGTATCAAAATCCCGCGCCCGGGTATCGTAAAACGGGGTATGGCGATTCCTATCTGGCGGGGGAACTGTCGGGATTTGACGACATGTTTCCCACCATTTCGGAATGTTACTATGAAACCGGCCCCTGGCGGGGAACCTTGGCGCCGGACCATGGCGAATTATGGTCGATCCCCGTAGCGATACAGGCGGAGGACGATGAGTTGCGGGTTCTGGAGCACGGGGTCCGTTTCCCGTATCGCTTTGAAAAACGAATGCGACTGGAGGGGAATCGCCTCCGAATCGATTATTCCGTGACCAACGAAGCGAACCAGGATTTCGATTTCATCTGGGCGGCGCATCCGATGTTCAAAGCCAAGCCCGGTATGGAATTGCGCGTGCCGGGCGGCCTGAAAAAAATCATCAATTCGGTGCCAGGTAACCGCCTGGGATCTTACGGGCGGCTCCATGATTTTCCGGAGGCCGAGCGTCCGGATGGGAGTCGGGATGATTTGCGCCGGGTTCCGCCCTGGAATGGGAAATCGACCCAAAAATATTGGTTTAGCGAACGCAATACCGAGGGCTGGTGTGCGCTCGACGATCCGGACAATCAGATGCGGATTCGCCTGGAGGTTTCCGCGGATACGGTCCCCTACCTGGGGGTATTCGTGGATGAGGGCTTGATCACCGGAGAATTGATTTTGGCGCCGGAGCCGGCAACCGGGGCCATGGATCGGGTGGATCTGGCTAAACTGTGGGGAATGAATAGCGTGTTGCCGGCCCGGAAAACTCTGGCCTGGTATTTATCGATCACCGTTGACCGGGAGGCATAGCGGTCATC
>CAZCDO010000188.1:0-7704 GCA_964497135.1 uncultured Verrucomicrobiota bacterium | reverse complement strand
TTAACGCCCCATTCACTTGTTTCGCTGTTTTGTCATCGCTACGCGATGATCGGGGAGAGTTCTATCCACTTGTATTAAAGATGTCGTTCTGGCATATTTTATCGCCATGAAAAATGAACCACCCACAGTGCCCCCGATCGAACGGATTTTGCAGGCCGTGAGCCGGGTTACAAAGGACAAAGGTATCCGGGGCGTGCCCTTATGGCTGGGTTATCATCTTTACGAAACCTGGCGGAGTGCCCGGGAACCTGGCGATATGGGCGTTGAGGGCAACGAGCGCAATGCCGGGGATTTCTGTCGCTATCAACCGATGCCCTACACCTATATTAACGAGGTGTTCCGGGTATTGCGGATTCGCGACGGGCGCAGTGCGATTCTGGACTATGGATGCGGCAAGGCCCGCGTTGTCATCGAAGCGGCTCGATATGCCTGTCCTTGCGTGCGGGGCGTTGAACTCGATGCCCGGCTCGTGGCGATCGCCCGGCAAAACATCATCCGCGCGCAGCCCGCGTTTCGCTGTCCCGATGTGAGCGTGACGTGTGAAGACGCGCGCATTTTTCCGGTGGATCCGCGAATCAATGCCATTATTATGAACAACCCGTTCACGGGCGACATTCTGAAAAAAACCCTCGATCGCGTGCGGGAGAGTTATCAGCAGTGCCCCCGGGCCATCACGATTTGTTATGTTTCGTCCCTGGCGGAAACCTGCCTGACCCAACTGATGCCTGAATTGCACCGCATTGCCGACACCCGCCAGCTGGGAGTCGGGTCGGGGATGTTTCTTCGGGTCTATGGGCTGGGAACCGCAACTTAGCCGGGTATTGGATTGAATGGGCGATTCGAAATGCTCGAGCATCAAGGGTGATATGGGAAACGCAATTCAGACCCGAACACTGGGCACGGCGACCGAGGTCCTGGAATGGGCCGATGAGTGGACCGGATTCTGGGCCCGGCAGAAACGTCCGGATTTGGGGAAACACCCGCGATGGCTGATGGACCGATCCGAGATCGGGGGGGACGGGTTGGCGGTTGGCCTGATTCAGGGCGAGGAGGGTCTGCTGGGAGCGGCTCCTTTTTTGGTGTCGAAAGGGTCGATTCCGATTCGGTTTGGCTACCGTTGCTTCTGGGAATGGGAGTTGTGGAAAGCCGAATTCGCGGGTGACTCCCTCGGTCTAACGGGGTGTAGCGATCGGGATCGACTGCTGGTCCGGGCCCTGCTGGAGGCCTGTCGATCGGTGAACGCGGTGCGGTTTGAAAGCATCCCAACGGACTCCGCCCTCTATCAACTCGCCCGTTCCCGGGATCCCCTGTTGCGGGGATGGTGGACTTGTTTCTTAACGGCTCCTGAGCCCCGCCGTTTGGTTCGTATCCAAGGCGGATTTGATGCGTATCTTGAAAAGTTCGACGGTCGCCGCCGCCGGAAACTGCACCATGAAATACGAAGATTGGAACAGCAATGCGCGGGGGCTTTGCGGGTATCCGTCATCACGACAGTTGCCGAATTGGATGCTTTTGTCAAAGCCGCGAAATTAATATCGAGCGTCAGCTGGCAGGGAACGGTCCTGGGGTTGTTGATTCACCCGGAATCCGCACAGCGACTCCTCCTGCTTCGCCTGGCGGAAAGAGGCTGGCTCAGGTGTTACCTTCTATCCGGCGGGGAACAACCCATCGCCTTTGTCATTGGTCGACAAGCGCAGGGCGTGTTTTACTACGATCAGGTCGCCTATGACGGGGCCTGGAGCGAATGGTCCCCCGGCAAAGTGTTGTTGCTCAAAATTTTGGAGGATCTGCATGGATCGGGACGTTTCGATTGGCTGGACTTTCGCCATGGCGATGCCGAATACAAAAAACAATTTTCCACCGAGAGCTATGACGAAGGGGGCCTTCTGCTGGTTCGGTCAAATCTGCGAAATCTCCTTCCTTTTTTATTGTATCGGTTATCCCTGTGGTTTTCGCACAGCGTTCGACACGGCCTGAAACGGGTGAACCTGATCGAAACCGTTCGTCGCTGGCGCCGTCGAAGACGAGCTTGCAACGTAATGAAGAAAGCATAGCGCATGGAAGAGGAGTCGGCGCATCTGCGATTCGGTGCCGTGATCACGCGAATCCAAGTAAGTCGGGCATTCCTGCCCGATTCCGGGGGGGGGGCGGGGACGTGTCAGGCAAGAATGCCTGACCTACGGGGGCACCGGTTGCGACGTGCACCGAAGATTGGAGTTCACACCTTTACGGTGTTACCGAAGAATTTTGTCTTACACCCGCCCTCTCTTCACGCGTGCCGCCGGGCTTGACTTTTTGGCGGAATACCGATAAATTTGCAGTTTCTTAACAGTGGAATCGCGGCATGAGTTACTATCAGGCATTGGGATTGACTTCCGAGCCATTTTCGACCAGCCCGGATCCGGCCTTTTTTTACCTTACCAAAGGACACAAAGCCGCCCTATACCGGCTTCGAATCGCGCTCAGCCTCAAACGCGGCATGTGTGTGGTCGTCGGCGATGTCGGGACCGGCAAGACCACGTTGAGTCGGAAGCTCTCCCAGGTTCTCCGCGAGGAGCCCGATATCGCCCTCTACATGATTCTGAATCCGTTTTTCAAGAGCCAGAAACAATTTTTGACCCGGTTGGCGGCCATTTTTCATGTCGATATCTCGCCCAAACACAGTTCCGGCCTCGATTGCATCGAGGCCATTGAGCAGTTTCTCTTTAAAAAAGGGGTGGAGGAACGCAAAACGGTGGTGTTGCTGATCGATGAGGCTCAACTTTTACCTGATTATGTGCTTGAAATTCTCCGAATTCTTCTTAATTATGAAACGAACGAGTACAAAATCCTGCAATTGATCCTGTTGGGGCAATTGGAATTGGTGCCCCGGATCAGCCGGCTGGCAAACTTTTGGGATCGGATTGCCTTGAAGTGTCAGCTGAAACCGTTGGATTTGGCCGAGACGAAAGAGATGATTGAATTCCGGTTGCGCCAAGCCGGGGCGTCGGAACATCTCTTTTTTTCGGAGGGGGCGATTGAGGCGATTCATACGAGTACCCGGGGGTACCCGCGGCGGTTGTCGTTATTGTGCCATAATTCTTTGGAGGCGTTGGTGATGCAGGATCGGAAGATGGTCGATGAAAAATTGGTGCGCGACCTGATCGCCCGTGATTTGCGCCGGACTGAAGAAGAGGATCTTTTTATCAAGGGAGTTCCCGATGTCGTCCAAGTCTGAAGAGCTGACCCCGGAAGAGCGATTGCTCAAGGTGATCCAACAGGGCAAAGCCGCGGATGCGACTGCTGGAGCGAGCGCCTCGGTTTCGCCGCCGGCGGCACCTCCCGCGGAAAAAGCCTCTGACACCAGAACCGATAAGCCGAGTAAAACCGATGGCGCCGAAAAAACGGCGCCTCCGCCGAGCCCGGTCGAGAAACCCGCTCCCAAGCCGGTAGCTCCGATCCCGCTCGCCGAACCTGTCGGGGCCAAACTGAAGTTGGTTGCTGAGGCTAATAATAAGACCGATCCGACGGATCGGGCGGATCGGTCTGATAAGGCGGATAAGGCGGAGGCGGGTGCCACCCCCGCGCCCCAGCCGGAGCGCGGCGCGGTCATCGGGTTGCGTGGCATCAATCGAATCTTGTTGGCCGCGGTTGTGGCCGGGATTTTGGCCGTGGCCTACGATCTTTGGGCGGATCGCCCCGTCGCGCAGTTATCCTTCGACGGCGATGTGGCGTTGGTGGATAAATTCCCCCAACCCGTGGCCTTGCCGGCCTTGGACAACCTGATGCAAAAAGTCGGCGACCGCAACCTGTTCAATGTCCCCACCAAAGTGGCCGACCCTAAGACTGATCGGCCCCAGAAGGTCGAAGCGCCCGTTGCGAACTACAAATTGATGGGGGTTTCCCTCGATGAAAAGCAACCCGGTGAATCGATGGCGCTCATTCGTGAGCAAAACACAGGGAACACCTATTTTCTGAAAACCGGGCAACGCCTGGCTGACTCCGATTTCACGCTGGGCTCCATCCGGCCTGAATCCGTGACACTAAAAACCCAAAAAGGGGAGATCGAACTCCGGTGAAATTAAAATTCTACATCTGTGTCGGCCTGGCGATCGGGCTGAGTTTGTTGAGTGGTTCGGTCCGTGGCCAGGCGAACAATCCGGCAACGGCCGTCAATTCGGCCCGTTCCATTTCAGAGTCGGGCCTGCCGGGGATGGATACGAAAATATCGCTCGATCTGATGCAACCGATGGAGGTGGTGGATCTGATCAAGTTCCTGACGGTCAAGGGGAATTTAAATGTGATCTTCGGGCGGGATGTGACCGGGTCAACCAAGCTGATGTTGAAGGAAGTGACCCTGGGGGACGCCTTGGACATCGTTCTGGCCGCCAATGGCCTGGCTTGGGAGGTCAAGAACAACATCCTCAAGATCATGAGCGACAAGGAATACCGCGAACTGTATGGGCAAGGTTTTTACGAGCAGAAGAAAGTCAAGGTTATCGAATTGCGTTATGCCATGCCCAGCCGGGTTGCCCCCCTCCTCGCCGAGGTGAAAGGCTCCGCCGGCAAAGTGGTTTTCGATGACGGAACCGGCACTCTGATTTTGATCGACACCCCCGAACAGATTCAGGCCATGGAGGCGGTTATCGCCCGTGCCGATCTGCCGACCGTTGAGCGGGTGTTGCCCACTGAGACCCGTTCTTTTACTCTGCAATACGCGAAGGTTGAGGATATCCAGGGTGAAATCCTGCCCATCCTGAACAAGGACTTCGGCAAGATGCGGACCGACAAACGGACCCAAACCATTGTCATCACAGATCTTCCCCATAACCTGGAAAAAGCCGCCCAGGTCATCGCGCTTTTCGACGCCATGCCCCGTCAGGTCTTCATCGAAGCCAAGATCGTCATGGTCTCCCTCAATAAAGGATTCAAACTCGGGGTGAACTGGGACACGGTGGCCAATTTCGTTGATCCCCGGACCGCGATTTCGGTTGCGTCCCCGTTCCCGGTTACCGCGGGCGATCAGGGCGTGGGTTCCCTATCCTATCGGACCGTGGTGGGAGGAAGTGATTTGAATGTCCTGATCTCCGCGTTGGAGACGATGGGCGAAACCAAGTTGCTGTCAAATCCGCATATCGCCGTGATGAATGGGGAGGAGGCCACCATCAAAGTGGTGACCGACAAGCCCTATGCCGAGCTGATGTTCGAAAGCGGAACCACCAATGTGGTCGGGAAAACCTATAAATTCATTCCGGTCGGCGTAACCCTGACCGTGACGCCCAAGATCAACGACGAAAATTTCATCCAGATGATCGTGAAGCCGGAGGTCAGCGATGTGATCGATGTGTATGACAGCACCGATCCCCGGTTCGGCGTGCCAGTGGTCCAGAAAGCCTATTCCGAGACCAAGGTCCAAGTGAAGGACGGGGTCACGATTATTATTGCTGGATTGATCAAGGAGGATAAGCGGGAGAATGTCGTCGGTCTGCCCTTTTTGAGCCGGATTCCCCTGCTGGGCGCTCTGTTCCGGTCGAAGGTCACCTCCACCGAAACATCCGAGATGATTGTTTTTCTGACCCCCAAGATTGTGACCGGAGCCGAACCCTACCTGCGCAGTAAGGATTTGAAGGAACTGAAGCGTACCGCAACGGCGGAAAAGTAAGCGGAGCGGAGGTTTATTTTCTTGTTGCCCCAACAAGAAAATATTTGGAAATGAAAATCAGGCTACCCGCGCTCAATGACCCGGTGCCATTCAGGAATGGCCGATTGACTGTTTTTTTAAACGGTGCAGTAGGTCAGGCATTCTTGCCTGACTCGGTAACCCATGGGTGGGGTGGAGCCGGGGTGCCCTCACCCCGCTCTTTTTCGGGGAAATGGCGGGGTGAGGGCACCTCGACTCCATTGAATACAGGGACGATTCGGCGCGGCGGAGCGCGCCTCCCACATTCCCGAATGAAATCTGTTTTCTGTCTTCGGGCTTCCTCCTTCCTGTTTCCTCCTGTTCTTCTCTGCCTCCTGGCTTCCGTCTTCGGTCTTCTGTCTCCCATCGCCTCCGCCCAGGCGACCCGTCCGGCGTGGGCTTGGGACTCTGAAGCGCCGCGCACAAATGAACCCGGTTGGGTGGATCCGGGGCCTTTCCAATGGGCCTGGCAAAAAGAGGTCGCGGCCCGGCTTTCACCGGAAACCGGCTTACCCCGGACACCGGGGGGGGGTGATGCGGCGGCATTCGAAGGGTTGGTGCGGGAGAATGTGGTTTTGCGCCGTGAGGTGGAACGGGCATTGCGGCAATTGCACGAAAGTCGGCAGTCCCAAGCGGTGTTGGAGGTGCAGGTGCGCGATCTGGAGCAAAAACGCACGGCCCTGGCGGCCTCCCTGCGCGAAGTGCGTACAGCGGACGAAGTGCTGGCTGAACTGGCCCGGACCCGCGCTGACCGCGATGCCCTGGCCCGTGACAACGACCGGCTCAAACAACGGGTAGAATCGATGCCGACAACCCCGCCGCCGCCCCCGCTGACTCCGGCTTTGGGTTCTGATCTATTCAAACGAATCGAGCGGGAAAATCTTGAGTTGAAGGTGGAACTGGCGTCCTTGAAACAGACGGCGCGGGAAGCCGAAGCGGCGCGGAACCAGTTGGAGCAGTTTAAAAAAGAACAGGGCACTCTGGCCGATCAGTCGCTCAAAGAAAAAGCCGAACTGCAGGCGCATCTGGACCAATTGCAGGAGGGCAAGGGGGCGAGCGACCGGCAGGCCCAGATGGCGAAAAAGGAAGCCCAGGCTTTGCGGGAGCGGGTGGCGGAGATCGAGCGGGAATTGAATATGAAAAAGGATCCGACTCCGCCGACGTCGGGAGACGGGTCGTCAAAGCCGCCGGCTTCTCCGGAGGCTTCCTTGCTGGCGGCGGCCGGTGGGGTTACGAAGGCGTCGGACGAGCTGACCGGCAAGGCCATGCAATTAGCCCAGCGGGGAAAATACCGGGAGGCTGAAAAGCTGTATTTGCAGGCCCTGGAACGAACGCCGGATGCGGCGTCCATTCATTTTAATCTGGGGGTTCTTTATCAGAATGGCTTGCGATCCTCCGCTTCGGCCGTGAAACACTTCCGCAAATATTTAGAATTGAACCCCCAAGCGCGCGATGCCGATCAGGTGCGGGCCTGGATCAATGAGTTGGAGATGGGGTTGGACTGATTTTCGTGCCTAAGCCGCACGAAATCAGTTGTTAGTTGTTGCGTTGCTGGGTTGTTGGTTGGGAAAGGGGACGAGGGGCGGGAACTTATGGCTCTTTCTGCATGACTGTGGGTTACTGGAGTTAGAGCCCTTTCAAAGCCATCAACAATCGTGAGATGGAGATGTTGCACGCAGAGTTACGCTGGGTTCAGATAGAGTTAAGACAAGAGTGAAGTCAGGGCCGTGCGATCCCGCTTGGAAGCGGAATCACCCGTCCCGTGTTCTCCTGAAGCCAAGTTGACGAGGGTTTGTTGACTCTAACACAAGCGGCGGATGGGGCATTTCATCGTTTCGACGAAATGGCACAGCCGTTCTCACTTTGCGAACAAGGATCGGAACCCTGTGTCACTCTGCGAGAGGCTCCCCGCCTTTGGGTGAAGAAGAAGCGGGAGATTTTGCACGCAGAGTCACGCTGGGTTCAGATAGAGTTAAGACAAGAGTGAAGCCAGGGCCGTGCGATCCCGCTCAGAAGCGGAATCACCCGTCCCGTGTTCTTATTCA
>CAZCDO010000187.1:322-7735 GCA_964497135.1 uncultured Verrucomicrobiota bacterium | reverse complement strand
AGTGACCGATGTAATTGTTTTTTCCCCCATTGTTTGATAAACGTTGCGGAATGAATCTACAGAACACAGACCCAAAAAAAACTTTCTGCCCGCAACCCCGTGATCTCGGAACCCCCGTTAAAGGCTTGAATTGGGTGCGCCTTTTTCCCGGACGTCGGGCCGATGGATCGTCCCTGGTTCTGGCCACCATGGGACAGGATGCCGATTGTTTGTTTGTGTGCGATATTGACTTGGCGACCGGACATTGCCACCAATATTCCGCACATCTCTCGAATGCCGCCTTTCCCACGGCGGCGATTCAAGACCGGGCATCCGGCGTGCTGTATGTCGGCTCCGCCTATGTCGGGCATCTCCATCGTTACGATCCGAACCCGTTGCCCCATTTACGCCAACTTGAAGATCTGGGGTCCATCGATCCCGATCTGGCCCAATTCCCGTGTGGGATCGATATCGCCCCCGATGGCTCGATCTATATCGGCGCCTACCCGGGTTGTTGTCTATGCCGCTATCAGCCCGCTTCCGGCGAATGGACCCGCTGGGGTCGCATGGATCCGACCGACATGTATTTCTATCCGTTATGCGGCCAGGACGGCACCGTCGCCGGCCTCGTCAAAATGTGCCGCATGCGGGTGGTCGCCCTGGATCCCCGCACCGGACAAAAGACGGAGGTCGGACCGGTGATCGAAAAGCAAACCGACCCCACCGGGAAAATCAATTTATTCAAAGGCGCGGATGGCCTGTTGTATATCGAATCGTCCCGCGGGAATTTCCGGGTTGAAGGAATGCAGGCCATTCCGGTCAACACGCTTCCCCCGCCGTATCCGGCGGCCACGCTACCCGATGGGTCGCAGGTGGCGTTCAAGGATGCCAAACAATTTCAATACCGGACGCTCGAAGTCCAATCTCCGGCGGGCACCGTGAAAGATTTAAGCCTGGACTGGGAAGGCGCGGGCACCACCATTTACCTCGTTCATGAAGGACCCGATGGTCGGATATATGGGTCCAGTATTTTACCCGAACACCTGTTTTCCTGTAAGCCCGATGGGTCCGACATGCGCGATCACGGGCAGTGCAGTGTTTCGGGCGGGGAAGCCTATTCCTTCGGCACTCTGAACGGGAAGCTTTATATTGCCTCCTATCCGGCGGCCCGGTTTTCCATCTATGATCCGGCCAAGCCCTATCGCTTCGGAACGGATCTGGAGGCCAATCCGCGCGATCTCGGATCGCCGGATCCGATCTCCTACCGCCCCCGATCCATGATTGCCGGACCGGCCGGGAAAGTATGGATCGGCTCGATTCCCGATTATGGCACGTGGGGTGGGACGCTGGTCAATTTCGATCCCGCCACCGAAAAATTCACCGTCCATCGCCACCTGATTGAAAACTGCAACGTGGTTTCGCTGGCCTGGGATGAAGACCGGCAATGGCTGGTGGTCGGCACCGCGATTGAGGGGGGGTCCGGCACCCAACCCAAGGCAACGGAAGCCGGTTTTGTGATCTGGGATGTTCACGCCGATCGGGCCGTCCGCACCACCACGTTGGGCGAGCGCTTCATTCACGGCATTCCTGATCTTATATATGTCGGACAAGGACAATTCTACGCGGTTGTCGTCTACCGTCGGCCGGATTCCACGAACTATAGTGCGGAATTATTGCTGATCGATCTGCCGGCGGACCGGGTCATTAGTCGGTCGCCGTTTGGCGAAGACGGCTGGCCGCTTGAAGTGTCCCTGCGCCGGAGTGCTTCCGGCACGATTTATGGCCTTTGTTACCCTTATGTCTATCGCATCACTCCCGGGACGACCCAGCGCGAAATCCTCTGGTCGACCTCGATCGAAAATACGGCCGACCATATCCGTGCGCAGGGTCCGATTGTCGGCCATCGCCTGTTCTTTGGGTCCCACCACCGGTTGCGCTATCTGGATCTGCCGGAATGAGGGTGGGGATCAGGCGATCAGCCGGTTTATTCCGCGACACCAGACGAGGCGCTCACCCCCAATGGTACGGATTGCACGGATCCGGTTTCGCAGTGTGTTTATCTTGCGCATACTATTCCGGTTGTTGTGATCCGCGTGAGGGTGTATATTTTCATCGGGAAATGGGGGTCTAAACTTGGCTAAAGAGGCTATGAAGGATAAGCGAAAAAGTCCGCACGAGGGGCATCGTGAGAGAATGCGGCAGCGTTTTCTAGACGCGGGGTTGGATTCTTTCGCCGATCATGAGGTCCTCGAATACGCCCTCTTCCACGCGGTGCCGCGTGGTGACACGAATGAGACGGCCCACCGACTGATGGCACGGTTCGGCTCTCTGGCGGCGGTTCTCGAAGCCGACCCGGCCGACCTTGCGGAGGTCGCGGGCATGGGAATTCGGGCCGCCGCCTTTCTTTCCTTTGTCCCCCAGTTGGTCCGACGGTATCTTAAAGACCGTTTGGAGACGGCAAAGCCTTGTCTGAAAACGTCTGAAGACGCCATGACCTATGCCATTTCTTTGATGGCTGGCCGCGCCGAAGAGGTTTTCTATGTGGTTTCACTCGATGCGGCTTGCCGTATGCTAAGCGCTTCCATGTTGGCAAAAGGGACCGTCGCTGAGGTCCGGTTGCATCCGCGGCAGGTTGTTGAAGTTGCGCTACGCAATCGGGCATCCTCCGTTATATTCATCCACAATCATCCGGCTGGCACGAGCAATCCGTCGACGGACGATTTGCGTCTTACCGAGATTTTGATCAAGGCGCTCCAGCCTTTGGCTATAAAAGTCTTGGATCACGTTGTCGTTGCGGGGGATCTCGCATACAGTTTTGCACGCGAGAACGTGTTGCCTAAAGCTTAAAGGGGTTTCTAATGGCGATTTCATATACGGCCTCACAGCAGCAGGCCATAGAACACATCAACGGCAATTTGCAGATCATCGCTTGCGCCGGTTCTGGTAAGACACAGGTCCTTGCTCAACGGATTGTCAACATTCTCGCCAAAAAGAAAGAGAGTGTGTTGCCCAAAAACATCGTGGCCTTCACGTTCACGGAAAAAGCCGCAGGCGAACTGAAAGACCGGGTCTACCGCTTGTGTAAGGAGCAATTGGGCGATGTTCTTGGCCTTGCGGACATGTACGTCGGCACGATTCACGGTTTCTGCCTGGACCTCCTCCAGACCTACCTCTACAAGTATCTCAAGTACTCCGTCATCAGTGAAGTCCAGCAGCGCCTGCTGATCGACCGGAACAGCAAAAAATCCGGCCTGACGGATTTGCAGACTCACGACGCGAAACCGCTGAAGCGCTGGCAGGACTCGAAACTCTACCAGACGATTCTGACGATACTACGCGAGGCCGAGATCGATAACAATCTGCTCCCCGCGTCTCATCCGACTCGGTTGGCGCTGGCCAAATACACCGCCCTTCTGCACGAGCACCGTTATTTGGACTACTCGATGATCCTGACTGAGGCGGTCGATGCCCTCGTGAACGACGACAGCCTGAGAACCAAGATCGCCGACCGGGTCAAGTACCTGATCGTCGACGAGTATCAGGACGTTAATCCGCTTCAGGAATGCTTGATCAAGCTGCTTCAAGATTTGGGCGCGAACCTCTGCGTGGTCGGCGACGACGACCAGACCATCTATCAGTGGAACGGAAGCGACATACAGAATATCGTCACGTTCAGCCGGCGCTACCCGCAAGTCACGCAGATCGCCTTGGACGACAATTTCCGAAGCAGTCCCGGCGTTGTGGAAACCTCCGAGCGTGTGGTTCAGCACAACACTGGCCGCCTCACAAAAGCCATGAAAAGCTCCGGGAGCCAGGTCTATGCGAACGGTGACCTTCTGGCTCTCGATTTCCCCGACACGGCGACTGAAGCCCGTTGGATAGCCGAAAAGATTAAAGCCATGGTTGGTACGCCCTTTTCGGAGAAAGGGTCGCCTCAACGCGGCTTAAGCTGGTCGGACTGCGCGATTCTGTTGCGTTCCGTGTCCGCCACGGGGGATGCCATTGTCCAGGCGCTTCGATTGGCTGGTGTCCCGTTCGTCATCAAAGGCATGAAAGGGCTCTTCGACACCGACGAGATCAAAGCCTGCGTTGCAACGTTCGCGTATCTTGCTGACGCGTTGCCGAGGGCGGACGCGGAAGCGGCTTGGCTCACGGCCAATCTGGGTGTGTCTACCACAGAGGTCGATGCTGCGCTCAGCTGGTTGGATCATGAGAGATCGGACTGGCCGAACCGCTGGAAGAAGACGGACTACAGTCTTCAGAAGACGTACATGGGCTTGTTGGAGCAACTGAATGTTCGGGAGTCGCGGGTCCCCCCGGGCGGGGCCGGCCATGTAGGCCGGGCCGAGATCGTCCTTTACAACCTCGGCATGTTCAGTCAGTTAATCGCCGATTACGAGACGATCCATTTCAAGAGCGCTTGCGGCGATCTCTATCCTGGATTCCACGGCTTTCTTACGTATCAGGCCGCCGACTACTATCCAGAAGGGTGGGAGACGGCCGGGTACCAGACCCCTGATGCTGTGCAGATCATGACCGTCCATCAGGCCAAAGGCATGGAGTTCCCGATCATCTTCGTCCCTTACCTCCAGAAAAACCGCTTCCCCAGCGTGGTCGCCGGGGGCAGGCGGTGGAGCCACGTCATCCCGGAAACAGCCGTCAAGAATGCGGTCCGATTTAAAGGGACAGAAGAGGACGAACGGCGGCTCTTTTACGTGGCCCTGACCCGCAGCAAGAAGTATCTGTACTGTACTTGGGCTCCAGGGACCGGTTCCAAACAAAAAAATGCCTCGCCTTTCTTCCGGGAGGTCATCGCCGCTGGCCGATCTTATGTGCTCACGCGCGATCCGTGCGTGGCTGTCACCAAGATAACCCAATCGCCGGCGAACGCCGAGCAAGACATTTTGCTGACGTTTAGCGAACTCCGGTATTTTTTCGACTGTCCCTATCAGTTCAAGTTGCGTTTCCTCTACGGCTTCACCGCACCCCTTCACGAGGAGCAGGGCTACGGCAAGTCGTTGCACGACGCGCTAGCGGAGATCCACCGCCGGGCGCTGGACAAGGACTATCTGACGGAAAGCGCCGTTGACGACTTGCTCGGCAACCACTTTCACATTCCTTACGCATCACCCGTTTCTTACGACAACATGAAGAAAAAAGCGAAAGAAACACTGGAACGATACTTTGGCGATAACGGCGATGCGCTGGAGAAGATTGAACACTCCGAGTGTCCTGTCGAGGTTAAACTCGCCGACCACATCGTGGTGGCAGGCCGCGTGGACCTCATCCGCCGGACCGATACCGGGCAAATTTCCATCATCGATTTCAAATCCGTCCAGCGGGCTCAGGCGGAGGAAGTCACCCGCGTCCAACTCGACATCTACGCCATGGGTTACAAGGCGCTGAAGGGCCAAAACCCCGATCTAGTCGAAATCTACAACCTCGACGAAGGCGCGGCCGGCTGCAAGCGCGAAACTGTCGACGACACCCTGCTACAAAAAACCGCCGACCGCGTGCACGCCGCCGGACTGGACATCCGCGCCAACCAGTTCTGCAAGGCCGTCGCCTGCAAAGGATGCGACATGAAAGGTGTTTGCAAGTGATCAAAATCTGTAAAACAAAATTAACCTGTTTGGTAAAAATGGTATTGCATAAATCGCTCAGGTCGACTAGGATGCTTGCTGTTTTGAAAGGGGGAGCGTGAATGTTTCGTTCGGCAACCGGAAGCTTGAGGCGCTATACACGAGTGGAAAATCGACCAAGTATCGGTTGCCGCCGCAGGTTTTAAAAAAGTTCTTCATGCGGATGCAGTCGCTGGAGGCTGCAACATCGATTTACGATTTTTGGAAGAACCCTGCATTGAACTTTAAGAGCCTTGCCGGTACGGACAGGTGTTCGGTTCGGGTTGACGGCGCTTGGCGGCTTGAGTTCACGGTGGCGTGGGAAGACGACCCGCCGACCAAGGGTGCAATCACGGTAACAGAGCTTTCAAACCACTATGGAGACTGAATCATGGGCAAGCAACTGAAACCGTTTATGAACATCCCTCCCGGGGATTTCATCCGCGAGGAACTGGAGACGCGCGATTGGAAACAAGAAGACCTCGCGCAAATTGTGGATCTTTCCCCCAAGCACGTGAGCCGGATCATCACCGGGACGGATTCCATATCGCAAGATGTGGCCGCGCGTCTGGCGTCGGCGTTCGGACAATCGGCCGAGTATTGGATGAACCTCGAAGCTCAGTACCGGGCGCGACTGGTCGCGCCGACAGAGCAGACTCTGGAGATCGCGGACCGGGCGCTGATTTACAATCACATGCCGATCCGCGAAATGGTGCGCCTGGGATGGCTCAAGGATGTGGGGCGTGATGCGGCGGCGCTGGCCGCCGAAGTGCTGGCCTTCTGGGGCATGCCAACCCTCGACTTCGGCTTTATGGATCGTGAGGTGGCCATGTGCATGCGGTCTTCTGCTGCTCTCCGGAAGCGGTTTAACCCGCGGCATGCCCTGACGTGGCTGCGAAAGGCTCGCTTGGAGGCAGATGCCGCTGCCGCGCCTAAGGGGAACTTGAATCGCAAGGCAGCCGAACGGCTTGCCCATGCGATTCCTGCCTATTCGGTCTCTCCGAACGGGGTTGCGAACTTTCTGCGGGATCTGACTTCCTGCGGCATCCGTTTCGTTTGCGTGCCGCACCTGCCGCAGACGTTTCTGGACGGGGCCGCGTTTTTCCACGGCAAGCAGGCCGTGGCAGTGTACACCCTGCGCTATGACCGCGTGGACAACTTCTGGTTCGTCATGGCACACGAGTTGGGCCACATTTGCAAACACTTGCGAGAAGATGAGGCGGAGTTCTTGGATTCCGTGGACTCTGACGGCAGGACGAACGCCGAGGAGAACGAGGCCGACGCTTTCGCCCGAGAGTGCCTCGGCATGGGCGTCATGCGGGCCTTCGCGTCCTCAACTCGCCAACGCATGACCGAAGAGCAGGTCCGCGCCTGCGCCGCAAGCGCAGGCGTGCATCCGGGGATCGCCGTCGGGTTCCTCCAGCGCGAGGGGATGCTCAGTAAACGGCACCTGAATGACATCAAAGAGCCGGTTTCCGGTGAGCTTTCAAAGATGAACTCAGCCTGGAAGAAGCCTGCCAAGTAATGCGGAACGCATCGGATCGATTGCAATAAGTAGAGGATTTTGAAGCATGCCCAACCTGAACATCACCAAGCCGGAACTGATTTGGCCCGGGAAATACGACGACGCCGGCAAGCGTGTGGTCAACCGTGGTGCGGCGCTGCCGTTCCAGGTCATCGAGACCATCCGCGAGGGCCGCGCCACCCGCGCCGCCGGCGGTCCCGACCTCTTCGCGTTCGCCAACCAGAAAACCGAGACGGTGGACTCCGACACATGGCACAACAAACTGATCTGGGGCGACAACCTGCTCGG
>CAZCDO010000187.1:0-312 GCA_964497135.1 uncultured Verrucomicrobiota bacterium | reverse complement strand
TGTCCTCGCTCCTCCAGCAGTACGCGGGCAAGATTGACCTCATCTATATCGATCCGCCGTTTGCGACAGGTGCGGATTTCTCGTTTACTACTGAAATTGGCGATTCTGACTTAGAAGTGTTTAAAGAGCAGTCCTCAATCGAGGAGAAAGCTTACAGAGATACGTGGGGTAATGGGGCAATTTCGTATTATGCAATGTTGTATTCGCGCCTTACTTTGATACGTGATCTGCTTAGTTCTAAAGGAACTCTTTATTTGGGTTCTACCGGGTTTGGCGTGTGAAATTTCGTTGGTCATGGTAACTTCGGCCCAT
>CAZCDO010000186.1:5930-7744 GCA_964497135.1 uncultured Verrucomicrobiota bacterium | reverse complement strand
TTCACCTTGACCATGAATCCCTGCCGGTCCCGGTTGATGTCCTCGATCTTCATCGTGGCGATCACTGCGCGCATCTGGCCGATGATGATATCCTGCGCCTGGGTCTGTATCTGCTGGACCGTCTGGCCCAACAACCGCACGGCCGCGTTTTGCATGATCCCGCTCTCGATTGAAATCGCCGCCGTCACCGAGGTCGGCACCGTGACCCGGATATTCTCCTGCGACAACGCGTTCGACAGGTCGATCGGCACCACGAACGGCTCGAGATCCAGATAGTCATACGACTGGAACAGGGGCCAGACGAAAGCCGCGCCGCCATGGATACATTTGGCGGCGCCACTGCCCGTTTTGCCGTAAATCACCAGGATCTTATTGGAAGGACAACGGCGATATCGCCGGACAAACGTCATCACCAGCACGATGCAGAGCACCGCCAGCAACAACCCGAGAATGATTTCCACCGGCAACCCGTCCGGATTCGTTTTCGCCTGTGCCAATTGAATCAATGCCATTGTCTTCATCTCAACCTCCACCCGCTGGACTTGTTTCACCCACATTTTTCGCCCGGACTTCCACCACGGTCGGCTCGAGCACCCGGACGACCGTCACCGGCGTCCCCGCTTTGACGGTTTGGCCGTTCGCTTCCCGCGCCTTGAGATGCATCATCATTTCACGACACATCACGCGGACCTCGCCCTGGCCGCCGGCGGGAATATCCAAACAGATCATCCCGGAATTCCCCACCGAAGACTGGGCGGTCACATTCCCGGTTTCCTGCATCCGCTTCATCCCATTCATGATCACCGAAACGATCACCAACGCCGCGCCCCCCCACACCAGGGACCACCCCATCGCCGGGGTCAGCGGCACGCCATTGTCGAGATACAGCGAACCGGCCCAGAAAAACAGGGTAAAAAACGCCAGGATCGAACGCACGCTCATCAGCTTGAAAGCCGTCAGGGTTTCATGGGCATCCGCCGGAACATGATGTTCCCCCATCGCATCCACCGTGGAGTCCGGACTTTCATCGCCCCCCCCAATCCCCAAAATCGAAGAGGCCAATTGCCAGAGAAAAATCACTCCGAAAAAAATGGCCACCGCATAAAAACACCGGTTCAAAACCGTCAAGCCTTCCCACCAACCGGCAAACGCACCTGTCATGTTTATGTCCTCCTGCAAAACCACCGGCCCTATCGTAGGCTTTGACCCGTCAAAAACAAGAGGTTTTTTTCTCACCAACCCAAATAAATCCGCATCCGCAACTGGGCGCCGGTATAAAAATAATAAGCTGAATACGAACTCCGCGTTCTTCCATCGCCCACCACCCAGACCCCGGATTGGTCGTCCCGAATATCGAGATCCCGCACGGTTCTCTGGGTTCCGTCTTCCATCACGAAGACTTTGCCCACCGCACCCGCCGTTTTGGCGAAATTCACCGCCGCAGCAAATCCCTGGGTATCCAGGGTGCCTTGAACGGTCCGATAATACCCCTGACTGCTGGTCCGGGAATCGGGGGACGGCATCTCCCTCAAGGTCACCGGGAAGGCATTCCACCAACCCCATTGCAGGCCCCAGACAATCACGTCTCCGGCAACCGATTTGATGTACCATCGTCCCGAAGCCGTATCGTAGACCGCCAGATCACATTTCCCATCCCCGTCAAAATCCCCGGAGACCGGCTTCGCCGTGTTCCAACCCCATTGGTTCGCCCACGTGATCACCTCTCCGGTTACGCTGCGAATGTACCAATAACCGCCCTCGGTATCGAACACCGCCAGATCCCATACCCCATCCCCGTCATAATCCCCCGGCAC
>CAZCDO010000186.1:0-5830 GCA_964497135.1 uncultured Verrucomicrobiota bacterium | reverse complement strand
CCATCCCCGTCATAATCCCCCGCCACGGGCTTAGCGGTACTCCACCCCCATTGATTCGCCGATGCCAGGACATTGCCATTGACACTCTCGATATCCCAATACCCGCCCAACGTGTCAAAAATCGCCAGGTCAGTGCGCCCATCGCCGTCGTAATCGCCGATCGCATGACCCGTAATCGCCGGCGGATTGGTCCCATCCATCCGGGTCAACCCTGTCCCGTCCGGATCCAACCAGGAACTCAACTGGGAACCCGCCGCACCGCCACCGGTCCAACTGGATGAAAATTTTCCAAACCAATCGGACTCATTGTTATCACAGGCAGATAGCCCCCCGTATAACTGGCCGATCAGCCGATGACTGGACGCATTCCACAAACCCGATCCGGACGACCCCGGCTCCGTGGCCCCACTATCCCAGTCGATCACCCGCCAATAGCTGGCGCCCGCGTTTCGGATGGTACTGCCGTTCTCGGTGCTTTGCACGGCCTGATTCTCAAAACTAATGGCCTTCTCGCCGCCCATCGGATGGTGAATACAAACGGCCGCCGAGGCCCCATTGCCGGTGCCATCCCAGCCGGCATAATAAACCTGAAAAGCCGGACTGGGCATCTGGTTCAACTCCAGCAAGGTGAAATCGGATGGGGAATAGGTTGCGCGCAGGGCGGAACCGCTCTGATTCTGATTCAACGCCCCCCCGCTTAAGGCGCCACAAATCGGCGACTGATAGTTCCAATAAACCACCACAGTGGCCGCCTCGTAACTGGAACTCAAACAATGTGCCGCGGTCAGGAAGTACGGCTTGAAATCCCCGCGGACATTCATGACCATCGTCCCTGAACAAAGATAGGTGCCGTCTATGGTATAAAGCCCGACACTCCGGATTTCGTTACGCCAGCCATCCCCGACCGGACAGTTCACATCGTTATTACAAAAGGCCTGAAGCCCCTTTTCGACCGTGGGGAAACCCTTCCGAAACACATCGGCATATCCCCGGTTGACCCGTCCAATCACCAGCGCGAAGGAGCTCACCGCCTCTTCCGGCATTTCGGCTTCCAGGCAAACCCAATCTCCGGGCACCACCGGCGTCCACAGTTGGCGAAAGGCGGTATTATCCTTAAAGGTATAGGATCCGGCCGTGTACGAGCCATCCGCCGAGACCAACCTCACTGTACACCCCTGGGGAATAAACAGGTTGGTAATCCCCAAATTGAGGTCGGTCGCGCCCGGCGCACTCACGAACAAGCGCCAAATCACCCGGCCGGCCCCGGCTTCTTCCCAAATCCCGTAATCGAACCGCGTGGCGCTGACTTCGCAGGGTTCTGAAAATTGCGTGATTTTCGCGAAACGGATCCGGAGAGCCTTATCCCGGACGGACAGCGCCGATGCATTGATCGCCGGAACCTCTAAAACCGCCCGGCCCCCCGCCGGTAAGACCGGCTGGGCTTCGCTGGACCTAACGCCGAGCCCCAGTGCCATCCAGAGCAACACCGGCCAGATCAAATGGTAACCGATTCGAATAACACGCATGGGCCGACTCCCGAATGCGAAGGGGATTGTATCGAATTATCCAAACTCAAAAGCCAATCATACCACATCAACAGCCGATCGTCTATCGCAACCCATACCCCCAGGTCTGCGGAAAAGGGGCCGGAACGTGAACGAGCACGGCCCGATCGGGGACGAAAGAATGGCTCCGGCCGAAGTAGGGCGTGGGACAGCGACCCCTCGCACGCGGGGAGTGAGCCATTGCTTGGGGAGGGGGTTATGGAGTAAAGAGGTCATGAGCCGCTTGCCATCTTGAAGCCTGGGGATGCCGGCTTCACGGGTCCCCTTGCCGGAGGGTAGAATCATCTTGGCTTTTTGCCCCGGACTCATTTTAAGCAAAGCCTGCGCTTCACTCCACAAGGCGGGCCTATCCATTTCCAGGAAGGTAATGCAGAAGTTCCAGCCTTATGTTGCGCGCAACATAAGTCACCCTGCGCCCCAGCAATTCCGAGTATGGCGCCAACCGGTCCGGGGCAATGCCCTCACGGGCACACTCCCGGATTACTTCATCAGGATGATATAGTCCGCCTGGGTGAGATCGACGGTAAACGTCGCCACGCCATCGGCATAGGCCACGTCCACATTTTTCTGGCCTTCCACCGAACGGGCGGATTTGGGCTTGAAGGGCACGCGGACCTGCATCGTAACCCCTTTCACCGGCTCCGCATTCCAATTGATGAGCGTCACGAGTGTGCCTTTCGCGTGATCGATGAGCAACCCCTCCACCCCGGGCGCGGAGGCGACCACCTCACGCACCAGCTCGGGCTTGGCCGCCACCCCCAGATTGATGAGTTTATTTTTATCCGGATCGTCGGTCATCAACCCGTACACCATGCGCCGGCCGCCGCGCGCCCAGGGGGTGACCTTGGCGGCGCTGCGAATATAACCGTGCCCGGGCAGGGTGCCCACGGCGATGGCCTTCCCCTTGCCGTAGTCGCGCACGGTGACGGCGGCCTTGCCGTCCGACCAGGTTCCGATGACCTTGGCGTCATCCGGGGTGAGAACCTGCTTCATGGCGTAGGCGGGAATCTTCGTCCCTTCCAGCGTGAGGGTATCGATGGGCTTGAGCAACGGTAATTCGAGCAGGGGTCGGATGTGGTAGGCATTTTTCTGGATCGTTACCGACTTGAGGCCCAACAGCTTGAGCAACCCCGCTTCGGGCTGATTATACTGGTTGAACCGGCCCAGCCCGGCGCAAGCGTAGAGCACGCCACCATTCTTGACCCAGGCGTCGAGCTTTTTCGCGGCATGGTCCTCGACCCACTCGCCGGCGAAATAGATCACATCGTAATTACCGAGGATATCCTTACCTTGAACGCCATCGTTGATATCGTCCTCGGTGATCAGATCCACGCCGTATTGCGCATTGCGGAGGGCGAGCCAGACCCCCTGGATGTCTTTCCGACAAAGGGTCTGCTGAAACAGGCTGAATTCCATCTGGCACTGGGCGGTAAAAGGATCGTCCTTGGGGTCAACCTTCAGGTTGCGCTCGTTGAAGTCGGTAGCCTTTGAGAGAACGACCGCGACCCGCGCGGGACGGAACTTACCGCCCACGGCCAGTTGCTCCACCTCACCGGAATCATAGATGGATTCGGCGATGGTTTTGAAGTATTCCGGATAGGCCCAGGCGATGGAGTTCTCGGTGAAGTTTTCGGCGGGGGCGACCCAGAAACTGTCGATCTGCGTGGCGCCGGCACCGATGGCATACACCATCCCGCGCCGCAGATTCTCGGCCGTCTGACCCGGCGCGTGCGGCATGACATAGAAATGAATCGGCAGGTTGTGATATTTCACCGCGCTCCGCGCGGTGGCCATCATCCAGCCGATCATCTGGGGCGGCTCGGGAACCGAGAAAATATAATCCTCGGTCCAATAGGCGCTCATGCCACGGAACTTGAAGATGTCGATCCATTGGAAGATGGGGCCATAATATTGGGGTGGAGGATGGGGCGAATAGTTCGCGCCGGTGAGCACGTCCTTGTTGAGGAGCGTTTCGGCGAGCTTGGTCATTTCGGCAAATTCGCCAAACTTGGTCTCCTCGTTGAAGATGTTGGAATACCAGCGGAGGCGGGGCTGGGCCGAATCATCGCTGAGCTTTGCCGCCGCGGGATCAACCCCGAGATCGTCCTTCGTCAAACCTTTCTTCTTCAACCAAGCCCGGAACGGTTCGACATATTGGGCATCGCCGTAGTTAATCTTGCCAACATGAATCTCGTCGCCGAAGGAGAGGATGCGGAAGTTTTTCTTCTGCTCAGCGGTGAGGGTTTTGACGAAACTTTCCATTTCACCCTTGGTATGGGTGTGTTGGTGGTACCCGTCGCGCTGGAGCTTGGTATAGGGCGCCGACAAAACCGTATTGTACCCCAGTGCATCCTTGAAAGCATCCACCCAGCCTTCTTGTCCCGGCCGCTTGTTGAAGGCCCCGTAATAGGCGATCTGCGCGGGTTTTTTGCCGCCATTCGCCCGCCGCCATTTGGATTTCGCCAGGGCGCCGATGTCCTCGGCATTCTGTCTGGACGTTTTGATCTTGGCATCGAGATTCCAGGCGATGTCGATCGGCAGAATCAAAACATCGCCATTCGCCACCTTGACCGATCCCACGACATCCTTCCCCGCCGCATCCCGCGCCACTTCCAAGTCGAAGGTCGCACCCGCCGGCAGGCTGAGCGCAACGCCTTCTTCATGGCCCAGCCGACAGATCGAGGCTATGTTAAACCAGGCACTCCAGGCGCCCGCCGCCACCGGCTGGCCCTTCGCAGGAAATACGCCGTTCTGCCCGCCATACAACGGCTGCATGTGACCCGACGTCCCGGCACTGAGTTCGGCGGGAGCGCCGGAATTGTTTTTGAAGCGGACCCAAACCTGGGAATTCTTCAAGGCTTCCAACATCATGGGACTTCCCGTACCATACGGCTTGTACCCACTGTAGGTGTCACCCGGCTCAGTGGTCAGAACCACGGTATCGATGAATCGGTCGCCCGCCGGGGCGGCGTTCTTGATCGTGATCAGCCGGATTTCAGCCGGGCCGGCGGCAAGCTTGGCAAACTTGGCCTTGGGCGCTTCGGCGGCGTCGTGATCGACCCCCCAGAACCACCATTGTTGTTTGATCATCGGGACCTTGTAGGCGCCGGAGAAACTATAAAACCGCTCGTTGTTAAGGGACCCGTAGTCGTGGGAATAGACCACTTTGCCGCCCTGTGCCACTTCAATCCGATGGGCATAATTAAAATACGGAGGCGACTGGTATTTGCTCCAGACCCGGTAATCGCCGGGCGTCGTCACATTGATTTTACGGATGGCCACCGACCCCTCATCGCCCAATGGCGCACCCAACAGCCCCCCGTTCATCACCCACATGCCGCCATAGGTATGGCTGGCATAGCTGTCGTCCTGATGCACCACCTGCCACCCCTTCTGGCCCTGTAGCCTGAAAAACTCGCCCTCAGCGACGATCAGGGCGGGCTCGTTCGTGCCGGTGGCCACGGGCTGGATCACGTCCGGCCCGGCATAGACGCGCACGGGCCGCGGATTCCAGGCGGGCGCCGCGGTGGGATCAACTGTCGCTCCCCCGGCCACCGCCGACTGCGATACAGGGGCGACGACGGGTGTCGGCCCCGCCGAAGGGGCGGGGACGGGTTGCGTCGAGACACTATTACAAGCGGCCAATCCAGTCAGCACCAAGGCCGACGACATACTCCAGATCCGATTCGATAAGCGCATCCAACACCTCCGGGTTAAACCGTAAAATATACGCCGTTAATCGAATCCTGTATAGAGCAAAAAAATAAGAACCATGTTCACAAGAGGGGAACGGCCTCTGCAATTCGGCAAAACGACGAAATATCCCGTCCGCCGCTTTTTGTTAGAGTCAACAAACCCTCATCCACTTGGCTTCATGAGAACACGGGACGGGTGATCCCGCCTCGAAGCGGGATCGCACGGCCCTGACTTCACTCTCGTCTTAACTCGATCTGAACCTTGTGTCACTCTGCGTGCAATATCTCCCGCTTCCTCTTCTCTCAAAAGCGGGGAGGCTCTCGCAGAGTGTCACAGGGTTCAGATCCTTGTTCGCAAAGTAAAAAACGGCCGTGTCATTTCGCACAGGGCTACGAAATGTCCCGTCCGCCGCTTTTTGTTAGAGTCAACAAACCCTCGTCAACTTGACTTCATGAGAACACGGGACGGGTGATCCCGCCTTGAAGCGGGATCGCACGGCCCTGACTTCACTCTTGTCTTAACTCGATCTGAACCTTGTGTCACTCTGCGTGCAATATCTCCCGCTTCCT
>CAZCDO010000185.1:0-7814 GCA_964497135.1 uncultured Verrucomicrobiota bacterium | reverse complement strand
CCCGGCCGGTTTCATCCATGATCACACAGGCGGTCTTGGTGCCGCCGACATCGAAACCCATGACTAATTTTTGAGCAGGCATTAAAAAACTCCGGTTCAGGTTGGAATTACAGGCCGCGGGCGGCCATTTCGTGGGCGTTATCAATCAGCCAACTGGCAAAATCGGCGGTGAAATCGAAAGTGGTCCGCCGGGGTTGACCGCTTTCATCCTGGACCCCTTCGCCCAGCATATACCCATCGGCATGCTGGTGATCGAGGATGTATTGCATCTGGAGGAGGGCCTTGGTGAGATATTTCTTTTCGCCGGTGAGACGGAAAAGTTTCATGGCACCCCAGGCGTTTTTGCCGGAGGTGGTGAACCCGAAGGCATTCGGATGGCAACCTTTCAAGAAGCCGAAGATCTTGATCGCGCCGCGGAGGTATTTCTTCTGGCCGGTCAATTCGTGCATGGCGATCAGGGTGTTCATCGGCCAGGCCCAGATCCAGTAGGCCTGCTGGGGCTCGGTGGCGGAAACGCGCACATAGCGGTGATTCTTGGGGTCGACATCGCTGAGATCGGTGATCAGCGTGCCATCGGCCCGGCAGCGGGACCAGAGAATGCCGTCATCCGGTTGATTCTTAAGGAGCGTCAGCAGGAAGTCGCAGCTTTTTTTGGCCAGTTTGGGCTGATATCCCAGCAGACAGGACCAGGCTCCGACGGCGATGGAATTGGAATCCATGATTCCGGTGGTGGAATTAACGACGGTATAATAGCCGCCCGACGCGGGTTCGCGCTGGGTGTTCATAAACTTGAGCATGCTGTCGGCCAGGCCGATCCATTGCAAACTGGCGGCCCCGCGCATCAACCACGCGTTCTGGTAAAGCTGGCAGAAGACCGGCCCGTAACTGCCGGAACTGCGAACGGTCGGCGTGTTGAAATAATCGCCTTCCGGAGAGCGGAAGCGGCTGACAACATAGGCCATGCAGCGCCCGGCGGCGGCGGTTTGGCCGGTGGCGCGCAGGGTGTAGATGCTCTTGTAATAACAACCGATATCGTCGGTGTCGGGATAAACGCCATTGGCGTCGGGCGCCTGCTGGCCTTTGTAGTTGCCGAGGGGGGTTAATTGGGAGGCGAGCCAGGCAGTGGCTTTTTTGGCGGCTGTTTCGAGTTGGGCGCTGGTCAGTTGCATGGGGGTGTCCTTTGGGGGTTAAAATGCGAGCGGTTCGAAGGTGTAACGAATCCATCCATCTTCCGTGGCGCCAGGCGGGACCACCCGCATTCCGGCCACTTCGCCCTTGCCGGCGGAGACGAGGTTGGGGGCGTTGGGACAGGTGGTGAGATTCTCGACGCAGATGAAGGGTTCGCCCTGGGGCGCGTAAACAATCATATGCGCGAAATTGTCGGAAGCCGAGATGGTCATCCGTTTGGCAATTTTGCGGAAAACAACTTCGGCGGTGGCGCCGGGATTGCGTTTCCAGAAGGCGTTATCGACAAAAAGGTTTTCGATGTTGCGGAGGGTGCGCAGGTCGAGTTGCGTGCCGGCGACGGAGCCGACATTGCCGGTGGGGACCAAGTCCTTGAGTTCGAGGATATGATCACAGGGGACGCGGACGGAGACATCGCGGCGGGTGCCGGGTATCCGCCAGAAAGGATGGACGCCGAACCCGAAAGGGATGTTGACCGAGTCGCGATTTTCGACCTTAAAGGCGAGTTGCAGGCCGCCATCGATCAGGCTGTGCGTCACGCTGAAACGGCAGCGGAACGGGAAGCCTTCGAAGACCGGATGGCCGGGTTTGATATCGATCAGGGAGGTGATGGAATCGGCCTTTTTCTCGAACTCGAACGATTCATCGCGAATCAAACCGTGAATAAAGACCTGCTCGTTCTTTTTGGTCTGGCTGATCTTACGGCCTTCGAATTCATACGAAGAATGGGCCAGGCGGCACGGGGTGGGGAACATATTGAATGCGCCGGTATGGGATTTGCCGGCGATAAAGCCGGGCTGATCCCAGAAGATCAATTCTTCGCCATCAACGGCGAGGGAGACCAGGTTGGCACCCATGGCAGGCGTAACGCCGGCGGTAAAGGCGAACCGACCCTGGCGTTGGATGAATTCGGTTTTCAAGCGGGCATTCAGATCCGATGCGGCCATATGTAGCTCCTGATTCCCGCCCAGGGGCGGGGGGTGGAAAAACAGGGTGTAAATATAACGAAAATCAGGTGGGAAACAACGTAAAATTATTAAAACCGGATCATTCCCGGTCGATCCGTCGTACCGGTGTGGTACGGGAAGAGGTACGTGGCATCAACGGCTACGCCGTGCTCGGCACCTGCCGCGTCCCGTGCAATGTGAACCAGCGAGGCATCCGTATCGAAGCGGTCCCCCTGGCCCAGACCGATGTCGAGCCGGTAACTCCAGATGAAATCGTCCGTATGACCGTCGCCCCAGGTCAGGCCTAAAGTGCCGGGCTGGACTAATGTGGCCGGCCGGCCGACCGCCTGGACCTTCGGCGTGACCGTTCCCCGGAATGGCACCAGCACCGACACGAATTCCGCGCGTGCCCCCCGCATCGGGGTGAGGGACAGGCATAATTGGGAGGCCGGGATCGGCTGCCCGAAATTGGGGATTTCTTCGCCATGCTGGTTGTGCAACTGTGACACGAAGCCGCGTGGGGGATCGGTCTCGCCGGTGTGGAGGGCGGACGTCCATCCATCCGCCAGGACGGGAAACAGCATCAAGAGGTTGGCATCGGGATGTCCGGTCGTCAGCCGCCGGGCATCCGGATCCCACTGGACCGGTCCCGGTCCCATTTGCCAGTTGCTCTCCAGGCGTGGCGCTTGATCGGGTTGCTCGGAGTGATCCGGCACCCGGACGAAGCTGTCGATTGCGACCAGGGCCCGCCCGTGCACCCACAGCAGGCATCGATGATGACTGGCCCACAGTCCGGGCCCGAGATCCTCGGCGCAGACCATGCTCAATCGACCCGGATGGAAGGTGCCCTCGTAGTCCGAAAGGACCAGGTCGTACCCGTCCGCCTGTCGGAACTCCGCCCGGCTGGGGTTGGTTTGGGTCTGGTTCCATCCGTTCAAATTCAACGTGCTATGGGCGCGGGTTGAGCGACCATAGTTGCCGAGTGGCGAGTTTCGATATTCGAAAACGCCGGGATCGGCCAGAAGCGTTCGTCCATAGGCGTGAAGCTGGATGCTATTGCGGGAATAGTGGCAGTGACCTTCTCCCCACCGGGTCGCGTCGAAAGTCACGTAGACGCAATCCCGATCCCAGGTGTCACGCAGGATGGCCTGGCCGGCATCGGGAAACCACCGGTGGGGCGAAGGCAGTTCCGCGGGTAATCCGGCTTCACGATGGAACTGGTCCCGGTCCTTTCGGACGGCATCCGGTCGGTCACCGGAAAACCATCCGCGCGAATCGTGGAGACCATTTTCGGTTCCGTTGGGCCGCTGACAGTATAGCGCATAGTCCCAGAGGGCCGCCACCCGCTCGGTCGGAACTCTCAGGCCGAGTTCGGGAAGGGCGCGTGCCATGCGCCAAAGGACCGTGAATTCCTGGGTCATCCAGATGTGGTAGTGCGGGTTACGCTCGCGGTGACTGCCGTCCGGATTGATCTGACGATGGAGCGCATCATTGAGAGCGCGGACGGCCACCCCCTGCCAGTGCGGGGCCTGTGGCAGGACGTCGAGAAGCAGGCTGATCTTGAGGAGATTAGCCGCCTCGGCCACCCGCCAGTTCATGCTCGCCGGGCACATGCGGACAGTGAGCCGCTCCGTCAGTCGCACCAGGCCGGCCAGCAGGCGATCATAGAACGTCGCATCGAAAGCGCCGCTATCCAAAACCCAACCGAGGCCAAAGAGCCAGCCTTGGAGTCGGACCGCCTGGGTCAGTGACGGCAAGTTGAAATTGGCGGATTCCGAGGCGAGTACGTCCTGTTCATAGGCGCTCCGGGCAGTGTGGGCATAGCGGAGGTCCCGGGTGGCCACCCAGCCTGACAGGGCCATTCGGCTGAGCCCGCCAAAGGGCAGGAGGGGCTTCGTCTGCGGGTGAGCCATGACCTCCTCCATGAGAGCCTGCAATTGGGGTGTCCACGGGAGGAGTCCCCAATACGGGGCGTCTTTGTTCCAACCGAACAGATCGCAAAATCGTGACCATTGCTCCAGATAGCGCTGGATTTGGGACGAGTGGAAAGGGACGGCCGGTGGCGTTTCGATATTCTTCATGGAGCGTCCTTCCTCGTCGATGATCTTAATCGGTCCAATGGGTTCAGCGGGGTATTTTGTTTTGTTGCGCATAAATGGTTTAACCTTTCTGCCAGTAACCTGCGCCAAAGGAGAACTGACGGGAGCCAAAAGACCCCGCATGCCACGGGAACAATGAGATGGGACTGTTCACCGTCGACCTCCTCACAAAGAACACCCCTCCAATCACTGACCCGGTGAACTCAGCGAGACCGCCGGTGACTCCTAGCTTCGCTCATCCGGCCAGCCAATTCCGGATGACGTCCCAGAGTTTATGGAGTAAAACGGTTCCCCCGAGAATAAGAAAAGTGAAATAGGCGATGGTCAGAATATTGGTGATCAGTCCGAGGATCACATAGACTCCATCGCGTTGGAGCATGCCGACGGCGAGGAAGAGAATGGCCAGGCCGGGCAGGGTATTCGAGAAGGGAATCAAGCCGAAGGGCGCCATCAACAGGATGGCTCCAAGCACGAGCATGCCGCCATTAAATCGGTTGAGAGTTGGACCATGGGTGAGGGCGAGCATCCGGGGACGACTGAATCGCTCAATATGATGAATCCATGAGATGCCTTTTTCGATGGATTGGCGTAATTTGGCCGTGGGGAAGCGACGGGTCATCAATTTTCGGGGCAAGGGTGGGGTGATGTTGAAGACGATGGAAAGGCCAATGAGAAGAATGACCAGTCCAAAAACCGTGCTGACGCCCGGAATGGAAACCGGGACCATGAACGGAAGCGTCAGGAAAATGCAAAAGAGAAGAAATCCCTCCCGTTCGAGCAGTTTGAAAACCAGTCCCAGATCGATCGTTTCCTCTTTGGGCAGGCGCCCAATAATGTCCTCCAATTTTTGGAGGAGAGTTTTCTCGGCTTCAAAAGATGGCGCGGATCCATTGGGGGGTGTTTGGGGGTTGCTCATCAATTTAATCCATGGGTGAGTTAGGGCCAGGTTGTTTGAAAAAGTTCAATTACCGTATGCTTTTTCAAGGGGAAGGTCAAGATGGTGATCGTCTCACGGAGCGGCCCAGATAAAGGGACGGCCGACGAGGCCGCGATGTTGGGAGCGATCCAGGGTGCCATTGACCAGGAAAACAAACTCATTGTCACGACCGGGTTGGAATCCGCGGGTCAATTCGATGGAAAGGGTCCCTGCGCCGCGCCGATTCACGGCCCAGACCCGACCGGTTGGGTTGGTGGGCGTGTTCAGGGCGAGGTCGGGTGGAGAAAAGACCAGTTGCCCATTGGCCCAGATCCAGGCTTTTTCGGCGTAGAGTTCGGGGACAAATAGGAAAACCCGTGCCCCTTTGGGCGGTTTGGCGGCTTGGATCGGGATTCGATACCAGCCCCATCCGTCGAAGGGATAGGCGCGGTCATCGCGATATCCATTCAGGCTCCAATCCTGGTGCAGGTCAATCGAGTCCCATTTCAAGGACCGGGCGACATCGTCCCGGTGCCACTGGGCGAAGAAGCCATCCTGGTGAGGGTCTGTTTTGAAGGAGACTTGGAGTGGCGATTGGCCCAACAAGGTTCCGAGTGGGCCCTGAGAGCGATCTTTTAATTCCGTCAATCGATCGAGGAGATATTGGTAGCCCTGTCGGTCGGAAAGGACCCAGCCAGGGTCAGGCGGAAACAGATCGGGTTGAAGAGCGGTGAAAGATGAGACGATTTTTTTGAGACTTTCAGCGGATTGGAGTCCCTTGGAAAAGTCGCCTTCGCGCAGGGCGGTGAATGCCGAGTGGTAGGCGATCAGGTAGTCATAAATCCGCTGGAAAACGGCTACGCGCGCCTGGGCCGGGCCGGCTCCCTGGGCGAGTCGGGTGGCGGCCTCGATCTGCGGCTCCAGTTTTTTCATACAATCGGGCGGGAAAATTGAGGACCAATCGGCATAAAGCGGGGTCCAGGCCATGGAATCGGGTGTGGTTTCCTGGGCCCTTTCGATGGTGCGGATAAAGTCCTCCATGGGGTTTGCGGCGGGGCCGAAGAATTTTTCGCAAAAATCCCGGCGGAGCGCGTCGAGATCGGCGTTGACATTCCACATGAGCTTCGTGCGGAAATAATAGTTCAAGCCGGTTCGCAGAAAGGTGGGCTGGCCTTCGGTGGTGAAGCCCAGGCAGCCGAGGTCATGGTAACGTTTGAGGTCCTGGGCAAGGACGGAGCCCCGCCAGTAAGGCATGCGGGAAATGTCGGCATGGGGATCGTAGTCGTAAATCAGAAACTGGGGGCAGATTTTATGCCAGGCCTCGATATTCCATCCCCGGCGCAAAGCGAAAAAGTCATTGGTGGCGCCGAAAGGGCGAAAGACACTGGTTCGCAATTGGGCGATTTGGACCAGGATGTTGGGACTCCAGGGGGCATCCAGTCCTTCCGGCGGTCGCACGCGGTTGGCATAGGCGAGCACGATGATCCATTTTGAGGGGCATTCCTTGCGGACGGCGCAGGCGATGTTATTGACAAAATTGAAATAGGCATCCGAGATGCATTCATCGATGCCGTTTTCCAGGCGGAACCCATGGTTGGCGGCAAGACAGGGCGGGCAATAGCAACGCGGGGATCCATCGGGCGCTGAAAATCCGAAGCTGTCGGTTTCGGGATGGGCTTTAAAATAGGCCACCAGATTGCTGGCGGCGATTTCAACGGCCAGTCGACTGCTCGTGCAGAGCATCACCTCATGGAGGGGTGTTTTATCCGATTGCCGTTCCCCGTTGGGGCGCATGGCGTAAATTTCGGGATGTTGGGCCTGGTAGCGACTGGGCGGGGCCAGCAGGTGGATCGTGCCGTCGCCGGGGAAGGCAAATGCCGAGCGGTCCGTCCCTTTATTACGGATCAGCCAGGGGTCGTAATTCGTGGTTGAATCCGCCCAGCCGGACATCCAGATATTGCGGACCAGGAAAGAGGGGGTTTGGCGGAGATCGAGCGGCGGCAGGGCGATCGTTTGGGTCAAGGGGATCACCTCGCCGAAGGGGCCGGGAAAAAACCAACGACAGCCGAGTTGCTCCAGGAGTTCGTACACGGCATATTCGGTTCCCCGGTAGGGCGGCTGTTCGTTGCCGATCGCGATGACCCGATTGTTGTGAGTTCGCAGGATGAATCCTTCCCGAGTATGGAACGGATCGTCGCCGGAGGGGATATCCTTCTCCTGCACGAGTTTTGAATGGCCGACGCAGATGACCGTTTCGGACCGGTTGGTGAGGGCGGATTCTTTGAGGATGGGCAATATCGCACCCGACATTTTGTGGAGCGTGGTTTGCAGTTCCCGGGCGGCCCGTTCCACCGAAGCCGAAGGTTGGTCGGCGATGACGATGGTGGCCCTGGGCGCCCCATCCTTGACCAAAAGCAAGTCGTTGGCCCAACACGGGAGAACGAGTAAAACGCACAAAGCGCTGATACAGAGATGAATCAACATTGGGAGGATCCTCGGGGTTTGAGTTCGAATGTAGAATATTTCAAAAAAATATACACTGTTTTCTTTGAGTCCTATTTTCGCGGGGCTGAATCTGCGAATTGGTTCAATGATCTCGTGAATCCAAGTATGTCGGGCATTCCTGCCCGACTCCGGGGAGAGCGGGGAAGTGTCAGGCAAGAATGC
>CAZCDO010000184.1:0-7836 GCA_964497135.1 uncultured Verrucomicrobiota bacterium | reverse complement strand
TGGTGGCATCGTAGTACGAGATGGCGGGCTGTCCGTCAGGACCGAAGGCCAGAGACGAATGGGATCCGACATCCCCGACGTGATCCACCGTTGTGACCGCCCAGGCCGGATTGTTACCGGCGGCAATTTGAAGTCGGAGGGATTGAATTAAGGTCTGCTGTTCGCTCGCGTTCGCCTGAAGGGTGTCGATCGCGTCCCAGATTTCCTGCAAGGTCTTCATGCTGGGTGCGGGTGCGCCCGATGGGGTGAGGGGACCTTGGGCCAGCGCGGACAGGGTCAGCGCTGTTCCGTATACCGCCCAAACCAGGACCCTAACCCGCTGTCGCGTTTTTACCGCTTTCCTTATCATCCGCTGAATTTCATGCATTTCACGGTCCCTTTCGCCAAAGCCAAAATACTATAGTATTACTATCATTACCCTTTAGATTATCATGAATTGCGTTCAGAAGTCAATCCCCGGTTGGGCTTCGCCCACAATCCGATTCCCCGTTATTGTAGGCCGGGCCTCAGCGCCCGGCGTTCGCTGATGGTTCGTGGATCAATCTGAAAATAACTTGCATCCGCTCATAGGGCTGATAATTTATGCAATCTTATCAAAGACTCGGCGACGATCGTCTGGTGCCGGCTGGGAACTGACGGATGGGGAGACTGAAAATGAAAATCGTGCGGATGGGGATTGTGGGGATGGGCGTGATGGGAACTGCACACGCCAAATCCATTTTAGCCGGAGCGGTCAAGGGCATGGAATTGACCGCGGTTTGCGATACACATACGCCGAACCTCGCCCAGGTTGAAGGGCCGCGGAAATTCGACTCCGTGTCGGCGCTGATCCGATCGGGTCTGATTGACGCCGTGGTGATCGCCACCCCGCATTACGGGCACACCGTGGTGGGAATCGAAGCCCTGAAAGCCGGTTTGCATGTGCTGGTGGAAAAACCGATTTCGGTTCATAAAGCCGATGCCGAGCGATTGCTGGCGGCCCACCGGAATCGCCGCCAGGTTTTTGCCGCGATGTTTAATTTGCGGGCGACGACCCGGTACCGGCGCGTGCGCCAATTCATCGAAGACGGCACGTTGGGCTCGCTGGTTCGGGTGACGTGGATGGCCACCCACTGGTTCCGAACCAACCATTATTACGCGAGCGGCGGCTGGCGGGGGACGTGGAAGGGCGAGGGGGGCGGCGTGTTGCTCAATCAGTGTCCCCACCAGTTGGACTTGTTGCAATGGTTTTGCGGGATGCCCACCCGGCTGATGGCCTTCTGCAAAATGGGGGCCCACCACCCGATCGAAGTCGAGGATGAAGTGACCGCCTACCTGGAATATCCCAACGGGGCAACCGGCACCTTTGTGGCGACGACGGGCGAATGGCCGGGCACTGACCGTCTCGTGCTGGCGTGCGATAAGGCCCAGATCGAGGTGACCGGCGATGGACGGACGATTTTGCGCCGCAACCGGATGGCGACCTCGGAACTTTGCCGGACCAGCCGGGAGACGATGCCCAAACCAGAACCGGAGGTCACCGTATATCCCGACGAGAAGGAAGGGGCCGAACACGTGATCATCCTGGCCAATTTCGCCGAGGCGATCCTTGAAGGGGCGCCGTTGATTGCATCGGCGCGGGAAGGGTTGAACTCGCTGGAGCTGTCGAATGCGATGATTTATTCAAGCCTGACGGGCAAACCGGTGACTTTTCCGCTCAACGGCGCGGCCTACGCGCGGCGGCTGAATCAACTCATCCGGGGATCGGGCCGGGGTAGTCCAAAATCCCCTGGAAAACGTGTTCGGCCGGCCCGAGCAAAGTGACCCCCTCGGCGCTGTCGGCGGTCAGGGTGTAATCCACCACGAGCACATCGCCGCTGGCGCAGGTGATTTTCACCGGGGGCTTGACCCAGCCCATTTTGCCGGCGATCAGTCCGCAGGCGACCATGCCGGTTCCACAGGCCAGGGTTTCATCCTCCACCCCGCGCTCATAAGTGCGTACCCGCAAACTGTCCGGCCCGGTGACCGCGATGAAATTGGCGTTTGTGCCTTTGGGGGCGAAGTCGGGATGATACCGGACTTCGGCCCCGGCCAGCTTGACATTCCACTTTTCCAGGTTCGCGATGGGCATGACGACGTGAGGCACGCCGCTGTTGACGAACCCATAGGCGTGATCGCCCTCCTGCATTTTCAACTGCCGGTTCAGCCGCCAATCCTGGGGCGGGGTCATTTGCAGGCGGATCTGGTTATGATCCACATCGGCTTGGAGGAGGCCGGCGGGGGTTTCGAAGCTCAGATGGGCCGGTGCGATCCCGAGTTCATGGGCCAGCCGGGCGATGCACCGGGCGCCATTGCCGCACATATCGACCTCGGACCCGTCGGGATTGAAAAAGCGCATGCGGAAATCGGCGGCGGATGACGGTTGGATCAGGATGACGCCCTCACAGCCGATCCCGGTTCGCCGGGCGGCGATGCGGGCGATCCAGGCGGTGTCGCCCACGGGGAAGCGGAGGGAACGGTCGTCGACGAGGATGAAATCGTTGCCGGCGCCGTGCATTTTATAAAAGGGGAGTTTCATCGGACGGTCTCCGGTTTCAGGCTCAGCCAATCGAACAGAATCAAGAGGGTTTCAGGGAGGACAACATCGCCCTTGGTCGGGGATTCGGAATCTTCACCGCCGGCCTCGATTTCGTCCTGGAGTTGTTGCAAGTCGGATTCCGACCGGGCGAGGGCCAGGCGTTCCCGGTAATTCAGCGAAATCGACTGGGTGGCCTGTTGTTCGGCGAACTTGGCCATCAAGTCGCGGTGGCTTTTGAAAACCGGGGAATTCTGCCGACGTGCTTCGGAACGGGTCCGGAGGCCCGGGATGAAGTCGGACAATCGGCCATGGGGTCGGAAAAGCAGAGGGGGGAGCCGGGTGGCGGTCAGCGCATGGGGTAGAAATTCTTCGCCGACCTCAAGGGCATCGAGGAGGGAGGAAACCTGAATATCCGGGGTGACTCCGTGGCGCTGGGTGGAATAGCCGGTGATCCGGTGGAAACTGGCGGTGGTCAATTTGACCGAGCCCAGGCGGGGATCGCGCTGGTCGAGGTTGACGAGGGACTGGACCGATCCCTTGCCATGGGTTTTGGAGTCGCCGACGACCAGGGCCTGGCCATAGTCCTGAAGGGCGGCGGCCAGAATTTCGGAGGCGGATGCACTCTGGCGGTTGACCAGGACGACCAAGGGGCCGTCCCAGAGCACGCCGGGGTCGGGATCGCTGAGGGCTTGGGTGCCGCGGAGTTCCCTGACTTGAACGATGGGGCCCGCGGTGAGAAAGAGGCCGGTCATTTCGACGGCTTCGGCCAGAGACCCGCCGCCATTGTTGCGGAGGTCGAGGATGATCCCTTCGACGCCGCCGGTTTTCATGTCGGAGACGATTTGGGCGACATCCCGGGTGGAACTCCGGAAGGATTCGCCATCGCTCAATTTGCTTTTCAGATCAACATAAAAAGTGGGCAATACGATCACGCCCAGAGTGCGGGTCCGGCCGCCGTGGGTGACTTTTTCGATCCGGCCTTTGGCGGCTTGTTCCTCGAGTTGGACTTCATCGCGGATGAGTCCGAGGGTGGTGGACAGGGTTCCGGCGGCATCCGAGGCGGGCAAAATGGTGAGGGTGACGGGCGTGCCTTTTTCGCCGCGGATCAGGCGCACGGTTTTGGAGAGGGGCCAATGGAGAACGTCGACCGGTTCGTTGGTGCCTTGGGCGACCGCGATGATCTTGTCGCCGGGTTTGAGCCGTCCATCGCGGTCGGCGGGTCCGCCGGGGATAAGGCGTTCGATCTTGGCCGCGCCCTCCTCACTGCTGAGAATGGCCCCGATGCCGACCAGCGAGAGTTTCATGCCGATGTCGAAATCCTCGGTGCTGCTGGCCGAGAGATAATCCGAATGGGGATCATATGCATGGAAAAAGGCGGAGAGATAGGTTTGAAGCACCCATTCGGCGTCGGTATCCTCAATGATCCCGAGATAATGTTCATACCGCTTGCGGATAAATTCGGTCGGGGCGAGCAGTGCGTTTTCCTGGTCAGTGATCCGATGGATGCCATTGGTCGGAGCAGGGGGGGGGGTGACGACTCGGTTGCTGGACGCCGAATTTTCGGCGGTCAGTTGGCGGGTGACAACCCGGGTGATATATTCGTTGCGAATTTTTTTATCCCAGAGGTTGTCCCATTCGTCGACCGATTGCGGCCAGGGCGCGGTCTTGCGCTTCCAGAGAAAGAGATCGGTCTGATCCAGATCGAACGCCTGGTCCAGACGTTTTCTGACAAAGGCCACCCGGTTGCGGAGGCGTTCGCGGTAACACTCGAAGACCTCGAAGGCGAAGGCGACATCGCCGTTGCGCAGGCGATTATCCAATTGCGGGGCTTGGGCCTGGAAGCGATCGATATCCCCCTGCAGGAAGATGGAGTGATCGAAATCGAGCGTATTCATGAAGAGGACGAACGTGTTGGTGGCAACCGTGTCGTCGAGCGGCGCCCGGGTCAGGTGCATGGAGGGCAGGGCATTGGCGACCAGGCGGGCAATGCGTCCGTAGAAGGGGTCGGGGGTGAGGCGGGAAACGACGCCGGTCGACGACGACACGGCGCTGGTGGGCCGCTCCAGGGCCGGCATCCGACGCGAAGCGAAGGCCAGGCCGTCGATATCGGTTCCGGGCGTCTGCGGTTTGAGGCTATACGCCAGGGGGGTCAGGAGGGCGGCGGCACAGACGGCGATCAGGCCGATCAACGCCCACAGCCAAACGACGCCCCGGCGGGGTTTGGGAAACCCGAATTTCATAGCGCTCCCATCAGGAATTTGATCGATTTCATACGAAAAACAGGGTTGAATATACCAGATAGCAGAGTGCGGGGCAATCCTTCTGTTTTTGCGTGGCCGCCACACAAAAAAAGAAAGCAACACGCGGTTCCCCCTCACCCGGGCCCGACGCCTCCAAGCGGCGGTCAGGCCCGACCTCCCCCTCGCCGGGGGGAGGTGAAAGCGGGGGAGGCTTACTGAGGGGTTGGATGGCACATTTGTCCGCTCCTCCCTCGCCCCTTGCGGGAGCCTTCTTCGCCCGGTTGGCTTCGCAGGCCAAGGAGGGCGGGGTGAGAGGGGATTATGCGCAACGGAAAACCGAATTGGACAACGCTGGCCCTCTGGGCGGAACAGGAAGTGACCGCGCTGCGGATCTCTTTCCCCGAAGCGGTGCGGATTCGGACGGACACGATACCCGTGGTGTATGAACCGGAGCCCGACCCCCGGTTGGTGGCGGACGGGGTGGAACCGGATACCTTGGGGATGTTTGTCGGATCGGATTTTTTTCACGAGACCGATGGACACGGAGATCTTCCGCCCCAGATTTTTCTATTTTTGGGGCCGCTGTGGGACGATGCGGACGGGGATGAAGCGTGCTTTCGGGCGGAAGTGCGGCGCACCTTCCTGCATGAAATCGGCCATTATCTGGGCTGGGAGGAAGCGGATTTGAAGGCGCGGGATTTGGAGTAGGGGGTTTCCTTTCATCCGGTCATGACGATGCGCGCCCCTCCGGGCGAGGAGACGATCCTATGACGATATTGCAACAAACCAACCTCTTTGAATCCCGGCAGGACGGCTATTTCTGTTACCGAATCCCCTGTCTTGAATTCGTCGAACACAACACCCTGTTGGCGACGTGCGAGGGGCGAAAAAACGACCCGTGGGATACGGGACATGTCGATATTCTTCTCCGGCGTAGCGTCGATGGGGGAACAACTTGGTCCCCACCGTCTGTTCTGGTGGACGGCGAATCGAAAACAGCCCATAACGCCGTCCTGATTGGAAGTCCTCATTCCTCCGAAGTGCACTTTTTGTATGGCCGCGATTATCAGCGCTGTTTTTATGCCAGAAGCCGGGATGCGGGCCTCTCTTTTTCGCAACCCACCGAAATTACGGCGGTTTTCGAACAATACCGGTCGGACTATCCCTGGATGATGATTGCCACAGGCAGCGGCCACGGCATTCGACTCCGGTCCGGACGCTTGCTCGTTCCCGTCTGGTTCTCGTCTACCCGGGATCAGAAGCCCACGATGGTTTCGGTCATTTTCAGTGACGATAACGGGAAGCAATGGAATCGCGGTCCGATCATCGTGCGCGATGGGGATGGACAGGGCATTGTGAATCCGATGGAGGCGGTCGTGGTCGAGCTACAGGATGGACGGGTCCTGATGAATGTCCGCAATGCCTCGCCTGGACAACGACGGGCCGTGACGATCAGTCCGGATGGGGTTCACGATTGGTCGCCGTTCCGGTTCGATCCCCAACTGCGCGAGCCATTTTGCATGGGGAGTATCCACCGTGTTTCACAGCACCCCCGGGACTCCCACACCCTCATCGTGTGGTCCAATCCCGACTGCGTCACCACGGCGGGGAAGCCCGTCGTCGATGAGTTTGGAAATGCGGATCGCAAAAATCTGACTGTTCGTTTGAGTCGGGATGAAGGACGCACCTGGGCCTCCTCCCGTGTTTTGGAGCCGGATTGGAGTGCGTATTCGGATCTGGCGGTCAGCCTTGACCAAACGATTTTCTGCTTTTATGAATGCGGGTGCAACGCCAACCTGTCATGGGATGTGAAATCCCTTTGCCTGGCTCGCTTTAGACCGGAGTGGGTGGGCGGCTGAGGGAAGAGTACGGGTTCAGGGTGTCAGGGTTCGGGGTTTTCTGTGAATGTGGGAGGCGCGCTCCGCCGCGCCGAGAACCTCCAGGGAAACGGATCGGTGCGACGGAGCGCACCGCCCACATTTTAATCAAGGGTGTTTCCTGAACCCCGAACCCTGAACCCTCATCGTTTTGTTCTTAACGTTGATAAATCGGCAGATAGTGGCAGTCGATGGCGAGTACGAGCGAGGCGATGGCGGTGGAAAAAGGGAGCCCGGCGCTGGCGGCGGAAGAATCGCTACCGGACGGCCAACTACCATCCGCCGATTGTTTGGACAGGAGAACGGCCCGCATCTTGGGCATCCAGTCGAGCCAGTAAATTCCGCCCGCCTGGTTCATGCCTTGCGCGGCATAGTAGGTGGCGTAGAAGAACATGGTACTGCCGTAGGTAATCGGTTGTTTGGCCTGATACTCCAGGCCGGCCAATACTTCAGGGGCATCGTATTCACCGCACATCTGCAGGGCCAACGTGCCGGCCGGACTGGCTCCGACCCCCGGTCCGGCGCCCGGAGTGTAACCAAAGCCGCCCCCTTTGCAGGCGCTGGCTTTGACATATTTAATCCCGAGCGCGATCGAACTTTGCGGAACCTTGATTCCCGCATTCATCGCCGCCTTGAGCGCGACGATTTGCATGACGGTGACCGACATGTCGGCGTCGGCCTTGACCGGCGCGTAACGCCAGCCCCCGGCGTCGTTCTGCGTCCGCACGATCAGGCCGACGGCCGCTTCGAGGCGCTGACGGATATCCGGCCGACGGGTCATGCCGTAAAGTTCCGCCAGGGCGAGCGTGGCCAGGCCATGCTGGTACATCTTCGGGGCGTTGCCCGAGGCGATCAACCCCGTATCCGCCGAATTGGCCAGCAGGTAGGCCGTGGCGCGCTCCAGGCAATCGGCATACGGGCCTTGTCCCGGCACATGACCGCGGGCCATGAAGGCCAGGGCCGCCAGGGCCGGGACCGCCGTGGTTTTTCCGTAGCCGGGCGAAACCCAGCCGCCATCATCGGCCTGGGTGGTGTAAAGATAATCGAGTCCGCGATCGACGGCCCGCAGGGCCGATTCGAGCGGATCCGAAGTCCGGAATCCCGATTGGGCCGGGAGCGAACTCGTGAGGGCGAGGGCGCAGAGCGCGCTGAGCAGGTAGCG
>CAZCDO010000183.1:0-7972 GCA_964497135.1 uncultured Verrucomicrobiota bacterium | reverse complement strand
TGCCAGCCGCTTTCAACCGGACGGTTAGGGGACATGGGACGCCTTGATTTCGGTAGGGGGCTGATGGGGGGCGGAAGGCCAGTGGAGAATCTCCAATGTGCCATCGGGATGCTCGGCCAGAGCGGTACAACTTTCGACCCAATCGCCGCAATTATAATACCGGGCGCCGTCAAGGGCTTTGATTTCAGCCTTATGAATGTGGCCGCAGACCACCCCGTCCGCACCCCTCCGGTGCGCTTCGCGAACGAGGGCCTTTTCATAATCGGTGATGAACGTGACGATATTTTTGAAGCGGTGCTTCACGTAGGCGGAGAGCGACCATTCCCGGAAACCCAGCACCCGACGCAGGCGATTGAACCCCCGGCCCACCCCGATCATCAGGTCGTAGCCGCGATTGCCGATGAAGGTTAACCAGGGGGCGTAATGCACCACGCTGTCATATTCGTCGCCGTGCAGAATCCAGAGTTTCTCGCCCCGGGCAGTGGTGTGCAGGGTGTCCGGAAGGACCGTGATGCCGCCCACCTGCAGGTGGGGGAACGCGCGCAGAAAATCATCGTGGTTTCCGGGGATGTAGGACACTTGGGCGCCTTTCCGCACTTTGCGGAGCAGTTTCTGGACGATATCATTATGCGATTGCGGCCAATGCCAGCCCCGCTTGAGCATCCAGCCATCGACCATGTCGCCGACGAGATACCACTGTTCGGCGTCATGATGCTTGAGGAAATCGAGCAGCCGTTCGGCCTCGCAGGCGTGCCAGCCGAGGTGCACATCCGAAATCCAGAGGGTGCGGTACAACCGGATGGGGCGGTCGGAGACGACCGCGGATTCGGCGGCTGATTGGGGTTCGAGAAAAGGGGCGCTATCAGGCGACGAATTCATTCTGTTAATTGGCGTCATGTGCGGGAAAGCTTTCAGATTAAGGTTGCAAGACGTACCCGGGTATCGGCTCTGGAACAAGGCCCTTTGCGCGTTTTCGCGCCGCGCATCAGATGCTCGGCCTGCAGTCCTGGCGGGTCTTCCGACCCAATTCCTTGCAGACAGGGAACGAATTACCAGAGCAGTTCCAGACCTTGTGGGGCATAGACGGCCAGAGCGGCATCGCAAGAGATCCAGCGCTTCTGACGACGGATCGCCGGATACAATGCTCTACTTCCGCACAATGATTCCGTCCCCATTCATGTTTTGAGGATACCAATGTTTTACAAGGCGCTCAATTTATTTTTAGAGGCGAACCCCTGTATTAGATAATTCTGTGTATGTCTCGACCGTTGTGGGGCGGGCGATGACCGCCCTTCCTCGCGTAGCTGGTGTTCAGCCTTAACAAGCCGGTAAAAGTAACAAGAAAAACCCTGTTTCACCCCCTTTCGTACGAATATTATCCCGAAATAGACCCTGCGTGGTCTAATCTGGGGATTTCCGGGCAAATGTAACGCGACTTGGGAAAATGTCCACTGACATACAAAGTCCTATCAAAACCCTGAATATCTTTTATCGCAGGCGCATTCAGAATGCAACCGAATATCCTATTGATGCAACTTCATTGACGAAACAATGAAGACCAGACTCATATCAATGTGCATCCTGACAGTGCTTCTCGTTCGCCGAAGGAGATAAGAAATGTGGCCAGAGGCCGAACGTTGGGCATTGAAGAAAGATGCGTTGACGGACTTCCATATCGGTGGTATGTTTATCCATATGAAGACTACCCTCAACATTAGTGATGTGACAATGCGAGAGGTCAAGCGTGAAGCGGCGCGCCGACAGCAGACCATGTCCGAAGTCGTCGAGATGGCTCTGCGCATCATCATTGAGCCGAGAAAAGAGAGGACGGAACTACCCGCCCTGCCCGAATTCAGTAGCGGGGGACTGCGCGTTAACATTGCCAATCGCGATGCATTGTATGACATCATGGGAGGATAGCCATGTTTGTTGTTGATACCAACATCCTGGTATATGGGGCCGACAAGGACTCGCCCGATCACGCGCGATGCCGCGCAAGTCTGGAGCAGTGGCGCGCGGAGACGATTCCTTGGTATGTGACATGGGGCATCGTTTATGAATTCCTGCGCGTCGTGACGCATCCACGAGTGTTGAGCCGGCCCTTCTCTGCAGCCCAAGCCTGGGAGTTTCTGGACGCCTTGTTTGTCTCGCCCAGCCTTAGGGTTCTGACCGAAACAGACCGTCATCGCCATGTCGCTGCTGAAGTCTTCGCCGAGATCCCCGGCATCTCGGGTAATCTGGTCTTCGATGCCCATACGGCTATTCTGATGAGGGAAAATGGAATTAAGGTCATCTATACGAGAGATACGGATTTCAACCGGTTCCCTTTTGTCGACACGGTCGATCTAGTCTCGGACCAGCGCCGAACCAGCGCCTCCCTTTTACGTCACGTTCCGCGCCGAAAGTGAGGCGCAGCATGGGGGTCTAAATAGTATAATGAACCAAGGTATTGCGCAAGGCCTGCAAGCATCAACAAAGCAATACTATGATCTGATTAGGCAAGCTGCCGAGTGGTTGTATGCAAACTGCAGTGATCGGAAAGAGCCTGAAACATACATCGATGCCCCAGACCCGGTCGGATAGTCAGTCATCGGTCGGGCTTTGTGGTTATTGCCAATCATAAGCTGGATATCCCTCCTCAGTCCGGCTCAGGTGTGGGGGTGATTGGCGTGCGATCCAGGTAGCAGAGAATTTTCTGGTCGAGCATATTGGCATGGAACCGGACGCGGGCATCGGGGCTGAAGGGGTTGGTGCGGATGACGCGGATGGCGCGGGTCCAATCGCCGGTTGCGCCTTCAACCCAGGGAGTCCAGTCGTCGCCGTTGCCTTCGAGGAAGGTGGCATTGATGCGAGTTTGGGCGCGGCGCGGGAAGAGGGCGGCATAGAGCATATTATTTTCGACCAGTTCATTGAAGAAATGGGTCCCCAGTGAGACGTCGGGGACCAGCGAGTCGCGCATGGCGACAATCTCGCAAATAATGGCCACGGTATTGATGTCGGGAAAGCGGACCGGGACTCCCAATTCGGGGGAGGAGGTGGCCCAGCGTCCTGGGCCGAGGAGGAGAATCGCGCCCCCCATCAACGACGGGTGGTGGGTGATTTCACCGAGAACCCGGGCGATCTCGTAGCGTTCAGGGAGGGCCAGTTCGCTGTACAGGGCGGGGACGACATGGATAATCCAGTCAATGTTGAGATGGAGGCTCCGGCCGATCACAGGCCCCTGGGAGGCGAGAATAATGTCATCGGAGGGGATCTGATCGGGGGCGGGGACGACATCGCCGGGATTGGCGACCTGAAGGGGGCGACATTGGACCAGGTTGATGCGGTAGCGGTCGGGGTCGAAGAAATTCAGGGTGAATTCGACATCGACGGGGACGCCATAGGCGGCCTGTAGGGCGGCGAGGAGAGCGCGCATATCGGCGACGAAATCCGTTTCGCCGAGGAGTTGATCGAAGGTGAGGATATACTCCGGGGGATCCCGCCGCCCTTCGGAGCGGGCCCGGCGTTCCTGCACCAGGTCGCGGGATGCGAACATATCGAGGGCGATGGGGGGATTGCGGCGGACGATGTCGGAAAAGAGCATGGAGCGGAGTTGATTGGCTTCCATATCGAGGACGTCCACGCGCTGTTGGGCATAGCGTCGGACCTCGTCGAAGGAGGCATCGGGGCGACGGGTGGGCTCATTGAGGGCGACGATGCGGGTATAATCGTCGTCGGAGCGATCGACGGCCCGGGTGCCGATGCCGAAGACCAGGCGCATCATGCCGGCGTGCGGGTCGATGGTTTCGTGCCAGACGTAAGGATTGAATGAAAAGGCGACGCCGGCGGCCTGGGGGAAAAAGAGACTGCCATAACTGTCGCCCGATACGCGCTGGATGAGGAGTCCCATCTGCTCGTCCTGGTTGAGGAGGTTCCGCTGGGACCGGTAGGTGAGGGCATCCTCGCTCATGGTGCTGGCATAGACCGTGCGGACGGCACACAGGAAATCCTCGAGGCGTTTATGGTGGCCGCCCTGGTTGGCGCAGAAAACGCTCTCGTATTTTCCGGCGAAGGCGTTGCCGAAATTATCTTCCAGCAGACTGCTGGAGCGGACGATGATGGGAGATTGCCCGAAATAGTCGAGCAGGTCGGAGAACTGTTCCAGGATGTATTCGGGGAAATCCCCGGCGAGGATCCGGCGGCGGGCAGTTTCGGTGGAATCATCGTCGAGGGCATCGGCCTTGTGTTTCTGGACCATCCACCAGCATCCGTTTTGAACCAGATAGGTATAGAAGACATCGGCGCCGACGAAGAAAGAATCATGCGGCTCGAGTTTTTGGGACCAGGCGGGATCCTGGCTGCGGAGGATGGCCCGGGCGAGGAGCATGCCGACGGCTTTGCCGCCGATGAGGCCGGTGCCGATCATGCGGCGGCGGATGGCGAGGATATCGGGGAGGGTTAAATAGCGTTCGGCCAGGGCGAGGACGGGTTCGTCGCGGGAGATGAGCATGCGCAGGAGCCGGCGGAAATAGGCGGGATCGACGGCGGCGGGGGCCAGGCCGTGGTCGATGTGGTTCTGAAGAGTTTCGGCCTCAGCGAAGGTGCGGCTCCAGAAACCGAGGCGATGGGTGGCGGATTCAATGCGGGACCAGGGGGTCTGGGCGAGGGTTTCGGTGATGACGGAGCTTTGGGTGACGGGAATAAAATTATCGGCTTCGCGCACATGCAACATATACATGGTGGCGGAATGGCGGTGTTGGACCTTGCGCGGTTGAATGTAAAGTTTATCGTTGCGCCGGTAGGCATCGACCAGGATCTGGGTGGTGTTGCTGATGGGACTGACGGCATGGACGGAATGGTAATTGCGGAAGATGGCGAAATAGGCGATGGCGGCGCGGTCATAGAGATAGGGGCAGGTGAGCATGAAGAAGTTGCCCAGCATGCGGTCGCTGTTCCATTCCGGGGCGAGCCGCGAGAGGCAATCGAACAGATAGAGACTGCCACGCCCGGCGCGGTTGATGATCTGGTGAATTTCGGTGAGAAACGGATCGAAGCCGTTCTCCGGGTGGAGTTCAATCCAATCAATGCCCGGCTGGGGTTCGATCAGGGGGGGGTGGTCGGCGAACCGGAAATAGAGGAGCTTCTGCCGGTTGTGGACGGCATATTCGCAGTAGGGTCGGACATAGGGCAGGTAGTCTTCAATCGTGTCCACCTGCCAGACGATGTTGTCGCCGGGCATCAAGCCCCGAAAAACCCGGTCCAGTTCCGGCAGGCCGGTGCTGAGTTGAACGCGGGTCCGGCCCATCAGACGAGGCCCTGGTCGAGCATGGCGTCGGCGACCTTGACGAAGCCGGCGATATTGGCGCCGGCGACATAATTGCCGGGTTGGCCGTATTCGGCGGCGGTTTCGTTGCAGGTCCGGTGAATGGAGATCATGATGTCATGCAGGCGGCGGTCGACTTCCTCCCGCGACCAGGCAAGGCGCATGGCGTTCTGACTCATCTCCAACCCCGAGGTGGCGACGCCTCCGGCGTTGGCCGCCTTGCCGGGGCCATACAGGATTTTCTTTTCGACGAACAGATCGGCGGCGGCCGGACTGCTCGGCATATTGGCGCCTTCGGCGACGAGGAAACAGCCGTTTTTGAGGAGTTGTCGGGCATCGGTTTCACCAATCTCGTTCTGAGTGGCGCTGGGGAAGGCGCAATCACAGGGGAGATGCCACGGGGTGCGGCCTTCGATATAGTCGCATTTGAATTCCTGGGCATATTCGCGAATCCGGCCGCGGCGGACATTTTTGAGATGCATGGCCCAGGCGAGCTTTTCGGAGGTGATACCGGCCTTGTCGTAAACGGTGCCGGAAGAATCGGAGATTGAAACGACCTGGGCTCCGAGTTCGTTGAGCTTTTCGATCGTATATTGGGCGACGTTGCCGGAGCCCGACACCAGGCAGACTTTGCCGGCGAAGGATTGGTTGCGGGTTTTCAGCATCTCTTCGGCGAAATAGACACACCCATACCCGGTGGCTTCCGGGCGGATCAGTGAGCCGCCCCAATTGAGCCCCTTGCCGGTCAGAACGCCGGTGAATTCATTGCGCAACCGCTTGTACTGGCCGAACAGATAGCCGATTTCACGGCCGCCCACGCCGATGTCACCGGCCGGCACATCGGTATCGGAGCCGATATGGCGGGCGAGTTCGGTCATGAAGGATTGGCAGAAGCGCATGACTTCGGAGTCGGACTTGCCCTTGGGATCGAAATCGGAACCGCCCTTGCCGCCGCCCATGGGGAGGGTGGTCAGGGAATTTTTGAAAACCTGTTCAAAGGCGAGGAATTTCAGGATGCTGATACAGACACTGGGGTGCAGGCGCAGGCCGCCCTTGTAGGGACCGATGGCGCTGTTAAATTGAATCCGGAAACCGCGATTGACCTGGACCTGGCCGTGGTCGTCCTGCCAGGGCACTCGGAAAATGAACTGGCGTTCGGGTTCGACGATGCGGTGAAGAATGCGGGCGGTCCGGTATTCGGGGTTGCGGGCGATGACCGGTTCCAGGGAGGTCAGCACCTCGCGGACGGCTTGATGAAACTCTTGTTCCCCGGCATTGCGTTTTTCAACGAGGTCGATCACTTCAGCGATAACTTGGGCAGCGGTCATAGATTATCCTTTCCTCCGAAAATCGACATTGCGAATGGCCAAACACTACACTGAATCGGCCCCCAATCCCAATCTTTATTTCAGGGCTCATGACTCATCCTTTTCGAAGCCGTTGGTGCGAAATTTCCCGATGGATTGGAGGGGGAAGAAAATGAAGTTTTCTTAATATTCGATCTGGCCGCGGGTCATCGACCCGGTGACCCCCGATCGCCCGTGACGGGGAGCGGCCACCGGTCCGCTTGATCGGGCAGGCACCGGGGCATCCCTGAACAACGAAACGTCACGGGTAGACGGTCTCCGGGCTGGTCTTCCATGTCTTTCATGTGCTACTGTTCATCCCGACGGCGATCAGCGCGGCCATTCTTCATGACGAGGAGAAAACGATGGACTTCTATGAGGTGATTCGGAAGCGGTCGAGCGTGCGCGGCTACACGCGCCAGCCGGTTTCAGAGGAAGCGGTCGGGCGGATCCTGGAAGCCGCGCGCCAGGCGCCATCGGCCTGCAACCGACAGCCGTGGCATCTGTACGTGATCCGGGACGAAGCGGTGCGCCAGGCGCTTTTCAAGCCCGAGAAGCAGGATTGGGCCGGCCTGGCGCCGGTCGCCATCGTGGCCTGCAGTCGGCCCGGCGAGGCCTGGGTGCGGTGGGCCGACCAGAAGAACCATGCGGACGTCGACCTGTCCATCCTATTCGAGCACATCGTGCTTTCGGCCACGGCCGAAGGGCTCGGCACGTGCTGGATCTGCGCCTTTGATCCGAAGCATGTGCGTGCGGTCCTGAACTTGCCGGCGGAACTGGAGCCCGTCGCCATGACTCCCATCGGCTACGCCGCGAGCGCATTGCAAACCACGTCACGAAAGCCTCTCGACGCCATGGTGACCCGTCTCTGAGGCTGTTCTGCGGGCGGGCTGACATCCATTGAAAACTCCAAAGAAGGACGCGACAAAAAATTGCAGAAATTCAGGGGAAAATATAATATAAACCTTAAAACGGATTGACCGGTTGTAGATAAAGAACCGGGCTGTAACGGTGCCACGATCCCCGTTCCCGCAGACGCGGGACACCTGGGCGAAGCGAAGGTTCTACCCTTGGAGTATCCTTATGAACGAACGCGAACCAAACCCTCGTTGTGCATTGAATATTCGGGTGTATGCCCTGAGTGCCGTGATTTGCGGGACGATGCTGATCGGGAGTGTGGCCCAGGCGGCGAACCGCTACTGGGTGGCGGCGGCGGCGGCTGACTGGAATGTCACCGATAACTGGTCCACGACCTCCGGCGGCGGAGGTGGCGCGAGTGTCCCCGGTAGTGCGGACATAGCCTTTTTCGATGGGGCCGGTGGCA
>CAZCDO010000182.1:0-7994 GCA_964497135.1 uncultured Verrucomicrobiota bacterium | reverse complement strand
GTCGGGCATTCCTGCCCGACTCCGGGGAGAGCGGGGAAGTGTCAGGCAAGAATGCCTGACCTACAAGGGAGTCGGTTGCGAAGTGCACCGAATCGCTGATGCGCTCATTTTCAGATGGCGGTTCTGCGGAAATAACGATACTTTTCTGGAGCCCGATTGAGAGCCATTCGATCCCGAGGAAAACAATCCATGCGTGACCAAATCAGGATTCTAACCGTAGCCGAACATGATTCGGCCTATACTCGTAAATCGGAGGGGGATGTCGTTGAACTCAACAACGGCAATCTGTTGTTGTCCTATATGGAGTTCCGCGGGGATGGTTCCGACTTTGCGTCGACCCGATTGGTTATCGTGGAATCGATGGATGGCGGGCGGACCTGGGGGCATCATCGGGTGATCACCGAAACGGCGCCGGGGGACATCAATGTCTATTCGCCGAACCTGATTCGATTGTCGGCCGGCGAGATCCTTTATGTTTTTGCCCGCTATCATGAGGGGAAACCCCGGCTCGCGACCCACCACGTCTGGCGATCGTTGGATGAAGGCCAGACGTTTAGTCCCTATTCCCTATTCGGGGAAAACGCGCCCTTAGGGTCGTGCAATGCCACCCTGAAACGATTGTCTTCCGGCCGGCTCTTGTTCCCGATGTGTGGGATGATCCCGGACAACACGGATAACCCGTATGGGGGCACTTACGATGGTGTTGTCTACCACAGCGACGATGGGGGAAAACGGTGGATCGAATCCAAGAACCGCCTCTTTTTGCCGATGCGGGGCGTTATGGAGAATCATGTGGAAGAGACCCGGGACGGACGGGTGATTCAAGTCATGCGAAATCAACTCGGCTCCCTGTTTCTGTCGTATTCATCGGACGGCGGCGAGACGTGGACGAAACCCCAGACATCCGGTCTGAGCACGCCGGAATCGTGTCCGGAATTGGTCCGGATTCCCGCGACCGGCGATTTGTTGATGATCTGGAATAACAGTCCCTACGACCCGGGTGCCTCGCACTCTGGGAAGCGGAACCCGTTGACGGCAGCGGTTTCGACCGATGAGGGGCGGACGTGGGGATTCATTCGGGATATTGAGACCGATCCGACCCGGGCCTTTTCGAATCCGGGGTGCCGGTTCACCCGGGAGGGTCGGGCGATCCTTAATTATTGGACCTGCGAATATCTGCCCAATGGGCACCTGCAGGATATCATCGATTTGCGGGTGGCGCAGATCGAGACGGACTGGTTTTACGGGAGATAAGGGATCATCCTGGGAATTGGTGGGTTGTGGGGGAAGCGCCGCCTTGACCCCTTAAACCTTCAGAGATGTCGGCCCGCCCTGTGGGCGTCTGGGGATGGGGGGGGGGGGATCAGATCCCCCCCTTAGAGTCGTCCCCAGGTGCCCGATGGAGGGCGAGACTCTGGCGAGCCGGGCTTGGGAAGAGCGGGGAGGGGAAGCATAGAGCAGAGCGCAGGGAACTGGTCGGCGGTGCAGATGGGCGGGGGCGTGGCGGGAACGATTTTTGTCTTACAGTGATGTTAAAAGTTCCAAGGTGAGGCTTCGCCCATACCCCAAGGGAGGGCGCGCATGTTGCGCGCCACGGACGGCAACATGCCGTCCCTCCCCCAAATGCAACGTTTTTGCTGAAAGCAAAGTCCGACAGACTCCTAAGCTTCCCGGAGGGATTCGTGTTCGGCGGCGAGCAGGGCCTCGCGCATCTCGGCGGCGGAGTCGGCCGTCCGGAGCCGTTCCAGGAGCGGGGTCTGCTGGCACATGCAACAGAGTCGGGCGAGGACATGCAGATGAAGCCGGTCATCCTGGCAGCAGATCAGAAAAAAAAGATGGGTGGGGTGTCCGTCGGGGGCTCCGAAATGAACCGGATGAACGGCGCGGGCGAGCACGATAAAAGATTCTGAAAACATGTAGGGTTCATGATGGCGGGGATGGAGCAGGGCGATCCCGCCGGCGAGAGCGGTTGAACAGAGGGCCTCCCGTTCGGTGAGGCTATTCAATAAATCCCGGGCGTCCGAGGAAAGGCGCTCGGTTTTTTCGGCGAGGGCAACCATGTCGCGGAGAATCGAGGCGCGGGTTTTGGCGGCAAAGTGGGGATCGATGAAGTCGGGTTCGATCAGACGTTCCATGAAGGTGGTGGCGGAGAGGGCGGACGCCGCAACCTTGGCGGACGATTGCCGGTGGTAGGCCTTGAGGTGTTTTTCAGTCAGGCCCAGGATGCGCCGGGAGGCCCAGGTGTCGATCTCCTTTTTACGGAATAGAAAGCGATCTCCCTGCTTTTCGAAAGGAATCTCGTGGTCCCTGACCAAGGCGTCGAAATCGGTACGGGCCAGGTGCAGATAATGCAGGGTTTCATCCGCGGTCATTAACCGGTGCGGCATGGGATAGTTATTCCTTTTCCTTAAAACAAGGTCGCAGGCGCAGGTAAAATACGACCGGTTCCGTCAGGTTGAACAGATATTGGGGGAGCGGGCCGGGGCCGCAACTGTTGCTGCCCAATCCGCACTGGTGGTAGTCCAGATTGAAAACGGTACGGTGTGAAACCGGCAATTCGTGGGGGTGCCGTGCCCCGGTCAACTCTTCGGCGGTCCAGGGATGGACACTGGTTTCAAAAACCGGCTCGCCGATCGCCTTCAACCCGAACCCGTGTCGGTCGGTTACGGCCGCCCAGCGCACCTCGGTTTTATTGCCGTTTTCCTGGGGTTTAAGGTAGGGAACGTATTGGTCGAGGACCGAGCCCCGGAAGAGACCGAGGCGGGCACTGTCCCGACGATCACAATAATTTTCATGGGGCCCCCGGCCGAACCATGCGAAACGATTGAAGGCGGCGGACAATTGGGCCTGCCAGCCGAGCCGGGGAAGCGGGGGGAGGGCACGGAGTGGCGTGACCTGGAGCGACAGCCGGATTTCGCCGTCGCCGTGTACGGTGAAGCGGGTTTCAGCACGCAGAAGGGGTGGGGCACTTCGCGATCCCAGGCAATGGACGGTCCGGCCTTCCCAAGCCGAGGGTGAAATTCGACTGGATTCAAAGGAGACGCGCCTTGATTGGAGCCGGTCGAGGCCGATCTCGCGCCAGCGGATGGCCATTTTTTCGGTGCCCCAAGTGGTGATGTCATTATCGGTCGGTGCCCGCCAGAGTTGGACTTTGAGCGGCGCTTCCAGGAGCGGGCGCCCCTGGGATTCCCAAGCGACGAGAGCCCCGAGCCGGGTATCGACGTCCACGCGGAAATCGGCGCCTTGAAGGGCGAGGAGTGAGCCGCTTTCCCCGATTTCGAGAGCGGGGAGTGAGGCGTGGGTTTGAACCGAGCGCGCCGATTTAAACGGGATTTCAAACTGCTCGAACGCCATCTCGAATCCGGCTTCAGCCCAGGCGCAGGCCGTTTTGAGGGTAAAAATGAAGTCGACGAAATATTCCACTCCGGGCGCCGGCTTGAAAGCGGGCCAGGTGATTTGCAGAGGGGCGGTCTGGCCGGGTTTAATCTCAGGCAGTTCCAGGAAGTTTCGGGCCATTTCGATTCCGTTGCCCCTTAGTATCCATTCGCCGGTGAAATCGTCGAGTGAGCGGAAGTCGCGGCGGTTGAGAATTTGGAATTGTCCCGCCCGAGGATCAAGGGCTTCCATATGGACCGGTTGCAGAACTTTTTTGTATTCGGCGAGGCAGGGATGAGGCGTGCGGTCCGGAAAAACCATGCCGTCGATACAGAAGTTGCCGTCGTTCGGTTGATCGGCGAAATCGCCGCCATAGGCGAACCATTCAACGCCATCCGGTGTGCGCTGGCGAAGGCCATGGTCGGCCCACTCCCAGACACAGCCGCCGATCAGGCGCGGATGGCTCCAGATGGCGTCCCAATATTCCTTGAAGTTGCCGGGACTGTTGCCCATGGCATGGGCATACTCGCACATGAAGAAGGGGCGGGCGTCATCCGTGCGTTGGCCTTCTCCGATGAGTTTGTCCATCTCGGGATACATGCAACTAACGATATCGACGCAGGCGGTACGAGTTTCGCAATAATGGATCGGGCGGGAGGTGTCGCGGCGGCGGATGGCGGCCGCCATGGCATCATGATTGGGGCCATAACCCGATTCGTTGCCGAGCGACCAAATGATGACGGATGGATGGTTCTTATCGCGTTCCAGCATGCGGACCGCGCGGTCGACGTAGGCTTGTTTCCAGGCGGGATCCTTGGACAGGCGGTGATAATCGGACCCGCCCATGCTCATGCCATGGGTTTCCAAATCGGCTTCGTCGATCAAGTAGATCCCGTGTTGATCACAGAGGTCATACCAGCGGGGATCGTCGGGGTAATGGGAGGTTCGGACCGCATTGATGTTATGGCTTTTCATGAGCCGGATATCGGTGAGCATCTGCTCCACAGGGACGGTATGGCCGGTGTCCGGATGAAACTCGTGACGGTTGACGCCGCGGATTTTAATGGGTTTTCCATTGATCAGAAGTTGCCGGTCGCGGATCTCAACCTGGCGGAAGCCGACCTGGAAACGACGGAATTCAACGGGCTGTTGGGCGGCATCGTGGAGCGTGACCAATAACGTGTAGAGGTGCGGCTCCTCGGCGTTCCAGTGACGGGGCGTTTTGACGGGGATCGAAAAGTCGATGTTCTTTTCGCCGGTTGGTTTAAAGCTTTTGATCCGACCGGCTTCAACTGCGAACACTTCAACGCCATCGGGATCCCGGAGTTCGCACCGGATGGAATGGGGGCCGGCGGTGCGATTGCCGCGGTTGGCGAGGGCGAAGGACAGCTGGAGGGTGGCCTCTTGGAAGGCTGAATCGAAAGGGGTTTGGATAAACACATCCCGGATGTGCACGGAGGGCGTGGCATAAAGAGTGACATCGCGAAAGATCCCGCTTAAGCGCCATTTGTCCTGATCATCGAGATAACTGCCGTCCGACCATTTGAACACCTGGACGGCGAGTTGGTTCTTGCCGGGCTTGAGCAGGTGGGTCACGTTAAACTCGGCGGGCAGGTGGGGACCTTTACTGAAACCGGCCAGGGTTCCGTTGACCCAGACATAAAAGGCGGAATCGACTCCGCCGAAATGGAGGGTGACGTCCATCCCTTTCCACGCCGGGGGCACCCGGAAGGTGCGGCGGTACAGGCCGATCGGATTATCGTCGGGAACGAACGGGGGATCGATCGGAAATGGGTAATTAACATTGGTGTAGTTGGGGACATCATAGTTCCCTTGCAGTTGCCAGCATCCGGGAACCGGGTGAAGCTTCCACTGGGCGTCATCGAAAGCCGGCGTCTCAAAATCGAAATCGATCCGGTCGGGGGAGGGAACATATCGAAAGCGCCACGGGCCATTCAGGGATTGGACCCAGGGATTGGTTTCGGGCTCGTTGGCGAGGGCGACCTCGCGGGTGGGGCCGGCGATGGCGGTGGCGCGGGGGACCTCGCGGAAACGGTGAAGCATTTGCGGGTTTTGCCAATCGCAGTCGGATCCAAGGGGGTGTTGGGCCATGGTCGGTAGACTCCTGTTCAAGGGAGGCGATTACAACACTAGCGCCGCGCAACGTCAATTCTTGTTTAGCACCGGAAAAACTTGCCCGAACCCGGCCGCTATGGTAGCTATCCGGCATGAAAGTCCGTCTCGCAGAATCCGCCGGCTTTTGTTGGGGGGTCAAGCATGCGGTCGAAAAAGCCCGCCGCCTGGCCCAATCCGGTACCGGTCCCGTTTTCACCGATGGCCCCTTGATTCATAACGACCAATTGATGGCTCAATTGCGCAATGAGGGAATCCATGAAACCGACGACCCCGCCACCCTTTCCGGCGGCACGCTGTTGATCCGCGCCCATGGCATCCCCCCCGCGCGCCGCGCCGAACTCAAGAAATTGCCCGTCCATCTGGCCGATGCCACCTGTCGCGATGTGTCCCGGATCCAGGGACAAATCCTGGCCCATGCCCACAAGGGGTTCCACACCCTCATCTTCGGCGACCCGGGCCATGCGGAAGTCCTCGGCCTTCTTGGCTGTGCCGAGGGACGCGGGCATGTTGTTGCCAGTCCGGCCGATGTCGAGATTCTCCCGGAGATGGCCCCGGTGTGTGTCGTTTCCCAATCCACCCAATTTCCGGAAGCCTATGCGGAGATCGCCCGGGCCGTTTGCCGCCGTTTCCCCAACGCCGTTGTATTGGACACGATTTGCGAGGCCACCCGCAAACGGCAGACCGAACTCGTCCGCCTGGCCGGGGAGGTCGATGTTCTCGTGGTCGTCGGGGGACGCAACAGCGCCAATACCCTGCGTCTGGTGGAATTGGCCCGAACCTTGAAGCCGACTTTTCAAGTCGAAACCGCCCCGCAATTGGATCCCCGGGACTTGAAGGGCTATACCATCGCCGGATTGACCGCCGGGGCGTCCACCCCCGATTTTGTCATCGATGAAGTCCGCCGCCTGCTGGAATCGATTTAGGTGTTTTCAGGGGGCCGCCACCCGAAAACCCATCGACCAGGCGGGCGAAATTGCGCAACAATTGGCGCCCGTGAAAAAAGGGCGCATCAAAGGCCTCTGGATGGAATTGCACCCCATACAGCGGGCGCTCCCGATGCCGCATCGCCTCAATCCGGCAATGTCCACTCGTCGCCAATAATTTAAAATTCGGGGGCAACCGTTTCACCTCGCAGTAATGGTTGCACCGCATCATCATGCGCGCGGGGAGTCCCTGAAACAGCGGATCCTTCGCCACCTGGCGAATGGGATAAAAACCGTCGGCCACGAAATAGGATGATAAATCGTATTCGGGGTCGACCCCGGCACGTCGGGGTAGATCCTCATCGGGTTTCAGTCGCCGCATGGGTTGGTCCTTCAATAGCCGGACCTTGCGCAAATCCGATTCAAAGGCGAACCCGAGCAGTTGATGACTGCCGCAAATGCACAGCATGGGGAGGTCGACTTGATGGAGCACGTCGGACATGCCGAAAAACGATTTGACCTCACGGTCCTGGAAATGCCGGCCGAATCCGCTCATCACCATCGCCCGGGGAGCCAGTTCCTTGACCACTCGCAAATCGAATTCCTGGTAGGGCACGATCAAGCACCGCTCCCCGGACGCTTCTTCAATCCGCGCTTTGACCCGCCCCTCCGGCCCGGCGGAGTAATAGTCTGCCTGTTCCTGGACCCGGACAAAAAGATACATGGCTGCCTCCCTCAATGCGTTGAATCGACCCGCTCCAGAATAGGACTATTTGGGGGTGGCGGCCATAGGAAAATGCATTTGACCGGGCCGAGCACTTTGAGATTGTGGACAAAGCCGGTTTGGGATATGATGAGAATGTGAAACATCACGATTCCAGACTCCCGTTGCAGCCTTCGGGGTTTACCCTTTTGGAGATCATGATTGTGGTTGCCATCATCGGGATTTTGGCCGTAATAGCGATGCCCCATTTCCGCAAGGCCAGAAATGATGCCCGGATAACCAATTACATCAATAATGTGCGGATCATCGTTGACTATGCGGAGCGATACGCCATGGAGCAGGTCGGTTATCCTCCGGATTCCTATCCCGGTCTGGTTCCGGCCAAGTTCAATGATTACGTGAAGATGAACTTTACCGGGACCAGTCCATTGGGGGGATTATGGGACTGGGAAAACTGGTTGGGGAGCCCGCACAATGGCGCCGAAATTGGGATTTCGGTGATTTCGGCGACGGGCAATCCGGTCGATTGGAATCTCGCGCAACGGGTGGACAACCAGGTGGATGACGGCAACTTAAACACGGGCCGGTATCGCAAAACCGGTGGCGATATCTATACCTATGTCGTTTTCCCAGAGTGAGCACTGATTTCCACGGCCGGGTGAACTCCGAAAGTAAGTCGGCCATTCCTGTCTGACTCGGACAGGCACGAATGAGGGGTATCGCTTAAGTTCCCCCGCATCGAGGTTGTATTTAACGCTTTTTGGCTGTTTTGAGCGATTTCGGGGCTGAATCCAGCGCGGACGCTCCGATTTATGCGTTTTTTGCTGAAAAAAACT
>CAZCDO010000181.1:0-8028 GCA_964497135.1 uncultured Verrucomicrobiota bacterium | reverse complement strand
TGTTCGCCGTCCCCAAATCGATCCCGATATCGTCGGCAAAAATTCCCAGCAATGAATTCAGCATATGGTTTCCTCAAAACACCGGTTAGCCCCGCCGGTCCGAGCCCGAATCCGGGTCTCACTTTGACGGGTTAATCTGCGGCATGAACCCCCCGCCGTCAAGCATTAAAATCAGCCGCTCAAGCTGCCCCCATACAAAACTGCGTTATCTTGTTTTCAAGCCCGGCTGTCTAGTATATGGTAAGCCGGTTTCGATTCACCCGCGCAGAAAGGCTTTCGCCCGATGTTCGATCAATGGATTCCATCTCGCTGGGTCAAAGCAGGGGCGTTGATATTTTTCCTGCTGGCCCTTTTCGCCGCCTATTCGGTTGCCCCCCATCCGGATGCCGAGGTCAACGCCTACATCCTTCAAGCCCGCGCTTTTCTACATGGACGACTGGATCTTCCGCATTACGTCCATGATGCCGCCGTTTATAAAGGGCAGTATTATGTCATCCATCCCCCCTTCCCGGCCGCACTCCTGACTCCGTTTGTCGCCATCGGCGGGCCGCTCGATGCCGAAATCGTTTTCCTCAGCCTGTCTCTGGCCCTGATCTCGCTCTGGCTTCTGTGGCGTATATTCAGACGACTGGGATGCGACCCCCCTCTTTGTGTTTGGTTGTGTGCCGCCTTTTTTCTCGGCACCGGATATTGGTTTGCAACCGGATTTTGCGAAGGAGTCTGGTATTTCGCCCACTTGGTTGCCGCGACCTGTTTGATCGGGGCCATCCATGAGGTTTTGGGGGGACGCGGTTTGCAGGCCGGTCTTCTCCTGGGGTGCGCCTTTCTCTCCCGCCAGCTATCCCTCTATGCTGGAGTTTTCCTGGTCGGAGCCATCTGGTGCAATTCCAGGTTTTCAGGCCAAACCCGTTCCCGGATTCTGCAACTCGGCGGGCTCGCCATCGGTTTCGCGGTCTGCTTTGCGCTCTATCTATATTTCAACTGGGTCCGGTTCGATCATCCGTTCGACACCGGGTATGACTACCTGAACCTCTCCTCCTTCTTGAAGGTCCGGGTTGCGCGGTTCGGCCAATTCCACTGGGCCTATGTCCCCTACAATTTCACCCATCTTTTTTTACAGGGGTTCAGCCTCGAATTTCAAGGTGCGGATATGATGCTATTGAAAGGCATGGATCGCTTTGGCACCTCACTGACCTTTGCCAGTCCCTTTGTTTTTTTTGCCTTCCGCGCCAAAGAAAAGCCCCTGTTTTTGCTCGGGGCCTGGCTCGCCATCGGGATGTCCGTTGTGCACCAACTCTTCTATTACAACAATGGTTTTCTCCAATATAATTCGCATCGTTTCACGCTCGATTTCCTTCCGATCATCATGGTCCTGATCGCGCTCGGCGCTCGAAAGTCTGCCCATAATACCTGGTTAAAGGCTGCGATCCTCTATGCCGTCCTCCTGAATGGCCTCGCGCTTTTCGTGGTGCCCGCCATCAAATGGCTTCAAGATGCCGTGATCCGACAATATATCGTAATCGGTTGACCTTATGAAAATGTGGCGCGATTTAGCCCTCACCTTCCTGTTCACCCTGCTCGTCTGGGCCGTCTTCAGCTGGCCCTTGCCCCGCTTTTTCTGCCGGGCCATCCCCTCCTCCGCGGAAAATGTCGAACACCCCCCGATCCGCCGTATGATCCAAGGCGATCATCTCCAACTCCTCTACAACTACTGGCTCGTGGCCGATATGACCTCCGGCAAAACCCCGTGGGCCACCAATCCCTATGAGTTCAACGCCGGTGCCGATGCCCCCCTCCGCCGCGAGGCCTGGGGCAATCTCATCGATCAACCGTTCACGGCCCTCTTTTCTCTCGGGTATCGGCTCGGAGGCCGGGCCTTCGCTTGGAATCTCACCGGCTTCATCGCCCTGTGGATCACCTTCTTCGCCACGTGGATGTTGCTGCGCCATTTCTGTGCCAACGACCCCCTCGCTTTCCTGGCCGCAACGCCGGTCCTCATCATCCCCTTCCGCTGGGCCAACCTGCTCGGCGGCAGTCCGATGGGCTTCGCCATGATGTGGGTTCCCCTGCTCCTCTGGGGCCTTTCCACCGCGCTCTTCAATCGCCGTTGGATCGGCGCCGTCGGGGCGGCGCTGGCCATCGGGTGTATGCGCTGGAGCGATACCCACGTTTTTTTCTTCAGCGTCATCGCCCTTCCCGCGTGGGTCCTATTCATCGCCCTGGCGGATCGGGCTAAAACCCGCGCCGCAATTCAGGCCTGGCCCGGCACCCTTGCCCGCCTTGCTGTCCCTGCCCTGACCGCCGGTTTTTTGATTATTCTCGGACAAATCCAAAAACACACCCAATTGGCCGAAACCACGATCGGCGGCGGTCGGTCCTGGAGCGAAATCGCCCTCTATTCACCCCACCTCAACGGACTCTGGTCCTGGCCCGCCCGGGGTATCGACTCGCAAATATTTCTGGGTTATGGTTTCCTGCTGTTCCTCAGCCTGATGGGGATTGTGTCCCTGATTCTCCTGTTCCGGGATCGCGAGCGCCGGGAAACCCACCTGGCCTCTCTCTGCCTATTGGCCGGTATCGCGGTTCTCGTGCTCCTCGCCCTGGGCGTGAATGGACCCCACGAGGCCGCTCCTTTCCGGCTGGCTCGAAAATGGATCCCCCCCTATTCCATGGTCCGACAACCCGCCAAGATTTTCTGCCTGCTCCCCACGTTCGGCGCAGTGGCGATCGCCCTGTTTTTTGCGGCCAGCCGCCATTCCCGTACGCTCCTCATCGCAGGACTCCTGCTCCTGATCGCCTTCGCTACCGAATCCAAAATCAAAATCCGCCCCACGCTTTGCCTGATCGACACGCAACAAGCCGCCTACCAGGCCGTCGCCGATTCGGCCGCTCAAGCCGGCACTCCCCCTCACGCCCTGATCGTTCCCCTCTGGCCCGGAGACTCCTCCTGGGCATCGCTCTATGAACACTATGCCTCGCTCTACCGCATCCGCATGCTCAATGGATATACGCCCATTGTTCCCCATGATTATATTCGCGATGTGTTCGACCGATTCAATTCCGCCAACGGCGGACATCTTAACGATCTCCAACTCGACGACCTTCTGCGACGCGGAGTCGAGTACGTCCTTCTCCACGAAGATGCCTTCCCCGAAAAAGTCAGCTATTTCCCCGTGGCCTTCACCCTCCACCAGTTCCTGAATCATCCCCGCCTCGAATTGATGGCCCACGATCAGGCTGTCTGGTCATTCCGGATCCGAGCGAAACCGACCCGGCTCACCAGTCCCGTCTTCCCCGAGTGGACGATCTTTTTCCCCACGTATGTCCGGGAAATGGAATGGTCGGCTGCCACCCCCGGTCAGCGCAGGGAATCCGAGGATGCCCTTGGAAAGGCCTATGTCTCGCTTTCCCCAGAGCACCCGGTTCTTTCCCTGCCATCCTTCGAATATCTCCCCATCCCCGAGAGCCGGTTCATGGTTCGACTGCGCGGCCCTGGCGCCGTGCAATGGAAAATCGGCGGGCGCGCCGGCGAATCACGACAATATGTTCTGGCCACACCCAATTCAACCTGGGAATGGCAAAGTCTTTGCTTCACCAACCTGCCCCCCACCCCTGAATTCACGTCCACGATCACCCGCCTGCGGGGCCAGGTTGATCTGGATTCGGTGCTTTACATCGCCGGCCGCTGGGAACCGGTCCAAACCGGACAGACGGTTCGCCTGCCGGCGCCGCTTTTCTTCCATGCCGGATATACCGACCCTGAAACCGGTTGCGTCCAACTGGATCCCGAACGCGAACCCAATGGCATTGTTTTCTATGGGCTTCGGCTTCCGGTTGAAGTCGGCCACTACCAGGTTGAATTGATTTTTAATTCCCCGGCAACGCCAGGCTCCGGACTGGGTTCCTGGACACTGAGCGTCGACGGTCAGTCCCTGCTCCCCGACATTTCGGTTGTCGCCGGACAACCCTCCGCGGTGAGGGTCGAGGTGAAGGATAATCGTCCCATTGAATTCAGCCTGAATTATGGGCGAATTCAATCCCTCGCGCTGAAAGAACTGATAATTACCCGCCTCGCTGATTAGGTCAACGGTATGCGCCACCCGAAAGTCCTCGACTGGGAAGCTCGTTTGAAAGCGGTCTTTGACGAAATCGATCGGCGCATCGAGGCCCAGTATGGCAAACAGTATCCGTTACACCCGGCCCGCGCTCCGCAGGGGTCCACCGCCAACCCGGAACAGGATGGCCTGTTCGATCTCGGTGCCGCCTTCTCGCCCGGTTACGGATCGCACATCGGCCCCGGCTATTCGATTGAAATCCGCATGGCCACCTTGAGCCGGGTGCCCCCCCCCATCCGGGCTCAAATCGAAAAACAGGTGATCGATCTGCTCAATGAATTATTGCCCGGGGCTTTTCCGGATCGCATACTCAAAGTCAGCCGGGATGGTTCCCTTTTTAAAATCCACGGCGACCTCAAACTGGGCTCGGCCTGACTTTCGGGCACTTCCCCTTTCCTGAAGCTTTTTTTCACAAAACGGGGATGCCCCTATATCCTTGACTTTACAGCCTATTCCGCTGACGATGCTTTCGAAACCAAGGGGTTCTTCGGGAGGTTTCTCATGTTGCAAGATCCATTTGCTTTATCCCTCGACGAAAGACCGGAACCGGTCGAAGTTCTGATCGATGACCGCGAAAGAGCCGACGAAGTCGTCGCCCATCTCCGCGCCGATCCCGCCCTCTCCATCATCATCCGCCGCCTTGATTTGGGCGATTACCGAATTAATAATCGAGTGCTCGTCGAACGTAAAACGGTCTCCGACTTTGCCCTATCGCTCATCGACGGACGCCTGTTCAATCAGGCTGCCCGACTGGCCCAAAGCCCCTGCCGACCCCTTCTGCTCGTGGAAGGCCCAATCGGAGCCGAGGAGGAGGTGCCCGTCAAGCGCTGCACCCTTCAAGGGGCGTGGGTCACACTGACCCTGATTTTCAACATTCCCTGTCTGCGCACTTTTTCTTCGGAGGAAACGGCCAATGCGATCCGATTCGCGGGATTACAATTAAACCGCCATTTCAGATCTTCGGTTCATCGCCCCGGCTACCGCCCCAAACGCCGGAGAAAACGGCAATTATTTATTCTGCAAGGACTGCCGGGTATCGGCTCAAAACGGGCGGAACAACTGCTCAGAACCTTTGGAAGCGTAGAGGCGGTGATGACCGCCGATCTCGACTCCCTCGCAAAGGTGGACGGGATCGGCAAAGGAACCGCACAAGCCATCCGCGATCTGATCAGTCCGGAACAAAACGATCCGGACACCCTCATCGACTAAACGCGCCCGGACAGCCGGGTGCGGTCATCCGTCGCCAGTTCGCTTCGGTCGCACCCGTCACTTGACCACGGCGCCACTGGGAAGGTCCCCATCCACCGTCACCAGGCGCAACTGCCCCCCATGGGAGGCCGCCAGCAACATTCCCTGAGAGTCCACCCCGCGAATCTTCGCCGGCTTGAGATTGGCAACCAAAATCACTGTCTTGCCCACCACTTGCTCCGGGGTATAGCTCTGGGCAATCCCGGCAACAATCTGACGTGTCTCCGTCCCCACCTCAATCTGGAGCCGGAGCAGTTTATCCGCTTTCTCAATCCGTTCCGCACTCAACACTTTGGCGGATCGCAACTGAACCTTCTGAAAATCGGCATATTCAATCAGGGTCAGACCATCCGGAGCCGGAGTCGCCGCCGGTGCGGCGACCGGGGCGGGGCTCGGGACCGGCGCTTCGGCCGGCCCCTCGTTTTTTTCGATCCGGGGGAATAGAATTTGCATCGGCCCGACCTCCGTTCCCGCTATCGTTTTGCCCCATACGGCTAAATCGGCCATTCCCGGATCCCCCTCCGGCAAGCCCAAGGTCCGGCGCAAACTCGCCATTTTCTCGGGCATTACGGGATACAATAACCCGCTGAGAATACGCAAGGCTTCGGCGGCATGGTACAGGACCGTCGACAACCCCGGCAGATCTTTATTTTTCGCCAACGTCCAGGGTTGCCGTTTTTCGAGATACCGGTTGGCCTCCCGAACCGCCTGGGCGACCTGAGCCAAACCCAGGTCCAGACGCATCCCCGAGATCGCACCCGGCATCGCCTGCGCCGCCGCTAAAACCGCCTCCCGCAAAACCGGCTCCTCCCCGCCATCCAGACCCGGCGTTGGAATCCGGTTTCCGGTGTTGGCGGAAATCATTTTCAAGGTCCTGCTGAGAAAATTACCCAAATCATTGGCCAGGTCGGCATTGTAACGGCGGACAAACGCATCCTCAGTAAAGCTGGCGTCCTGCCCCAAAACCATTTCCGCCATCAGAAAATATCGGAAAGCGTCCACCCCGTAGCGGTCGACCATGTCCATGGGGTTGACCACATTGCCGACGGATTTACTCATCTTGCTGTCGCCGACCATCCACCATCCGTGTGCAAAAACCGTCTCCGGCTGGGGCAACCCCATCGCCTGGAGCATCGTCGGCCAATAGACCGTGTGCGTGGTGAGGATATCCTTGCCAATCAGATGATAGCTCGCGGGCCACCATTTATCGAACAGGGCTCCATCGGCGCGATACCCCACCGCGCTAATGTAATTCACCAAGGCATCGAACCAGACATAGGTGACATATGCCGAATCGAACGGCAGTTCAATTCCCCAAGCCATGCGGCTTTTGGGCCGTGATATGCACAGATCGGTGAGTTTCTTCCGTAAAAATCCCAGCGTTTCGTTCCGACGGGAATCCGGCTGGATAAACCCAGGATGATCCTGGATGTATTGGATCAACCAATCCTGGTGCCGGCTCATCCGGAAAAAATAATTCGATTCGCGGATTTTTTCGACCGGCCGCCGACATTCAGGACAGGTCCCATCCGACAAATCCTTGTCGGTAAAAAAACGCTCGCAGGTCAGGCAATACCAACCGTCGTATTCGGCGCGGTAGATTTCTCCCCGGTCATACAAATCCTGAAGAATGGCCTGGACCACCCGCGTATGACGGGGTTCGGTGGTGCGGATAAAATCGTCATGGGTGATATTGAGCTTCCGCCACAGTTCCTGAAAGCGAACCACGGTCTGATCGGCCTGCTGCTGGGGGGTGATGCCGGCTTTCTGGGCGGCTTGCTGAACCTTTTGACCATGCTCATCCGTGCCGGTCAGGAAAAAAGTTGGCACCCCCAATAGACGATGGTACCGGGCCAACACATCGGCCAGCACGGTGGTATAGGAATGCCCGATATGGGGCCGGTCATTCACATAGTAGATCGGGGTCGTAACATAGAATTTTTGACAGTTCATGATTTCCTCATCGGGCAGGACTATATGACGCTTTACGTAAAATGGAAAGGGGAAACCGGCAGATTGGGTAAGGGGCGAGATATTTTCGTATGGCGCCCCCCCTGTCTTCCATGATATAGATGACGAATTAGCCAACGGCGAACCGGCATTTAAAAGGCGGCTGTATGAACGAAAAATATCCCTTTTCGGAAATTGAAGCGAAATGGCAAACTTTCTGGCGCGAGCGAGGTCTCTTTGAAACCGACGTTGAAAACGCCACCCGTAAGTTTTATTGCCTGATGATGTTCCCCTACCCCTCGGCCGCTCTGCATGTCGGACATGGCCGCAACTACATCATCGGCGATGCCGTGGCGCGTTATAAGAAAATGTGCGGATTCGAAACCCTCACCCCCATGGGATGGGACGCCTTCGGACTCCCCGCCGAAAATGCCGCCATCAAGACCGGCACGCATCCCCGCGCGACCACCCTCAACAATATCGCGACCATGAAACGCCAGCTCGCCCGGTGGGGCATCTGCTATGACTGGCGGCGGGAAGTCACCGCCTGCCTGCCCGATTATTACCGCTGGACGCAATGGTTTTTCCTCCAATTCTATCGGTCGGGCCTGGCTTACAAATCCCATGCACCCGTCAATTGGTGCCCCTCATGCAATGCAGTCCTCGCCAATGAACAGGTCATCGATGGGCAATGCTGGCGCTGTGAAACCCAGGT
>CAZCDO010000180.1:0-8074 GCA_964497135.1 uncultured Verrucomicrobiota bacterium | reverse complement strand
ATGACCGGCGGCAAAGGCAGTTTCGATATGAGCTTTGCCCGGTACGACATTGTGCCCAGCAACATTGCCCAGAAGATTATCGCCGAAGCGGCCAAGCACAAGCAGGAAGAGGAGGAATGACCCCGGGGGGCGATCCCCGAACCTGGTCGCCGTGCCGGTTGTGTCCGCGACAGTGCGGAGTGGACCGGGCGGCAAGTCGGGTCGGTTATTGCGGAGCCGGCGCCTCTTTGCAGGTCTATCGGTCCGGTCCGCATGCCGGGGAGGAGCCGCCGATTTCGGGTGACCGGGGCTCCGGCACGATTTTTTTCAGCCGGTGTACTCTGCGGTGTTGTTATTGCCAGAACCACCCCTGGAGCCAGGAGGGGATGGGTGCGGAATGGACGGAGGCGGACCTGGTCCGTGAGTTGATCCGGTTGCGGGAAGCGGGTTGCCACAATTGGAACCTGGTCAGTCCAACGCCCTGGTTGCCGGTGATCCTGCCGGCCCTGGAGCGGGCCCGGGCGGGTGGGCGGATTCCGGTGGTTTACAACACCAGCGGGTATGAGCGGCCCGAGATCGTGTCGGCGCTGGGTGGAGCCGTGGAGGTGTATCTGACGGATTTGCGGTATGCCCGGGCGGAGACAGCCGAAGAGGCTTCCGACGCACGAGACTATGTGGCGGTCAGCCGGACGGCGCTGAAAGCCATGTGGCGCGAGGCGGGGCCGCTGGAACTGGACGCGGCGGGGATTGCCCGGCGAGGCACGATTTGCCGGATCTTGATCTTGCCGGGACATGCCGGGGAAGCGGTCGAGTCGTTGGAGTGGGTGGCGCGGGAGATCGGGACGGGACTCGCGATCAGCCTGATGGCGCAATACACACCGGCGTACCGGGCGCGCGCGATGCCGATCTGGAACCGGGGAATCACGATGCGGGAATATCGGACAGTCACGGAAGCGATGGAGGCTTTGGGGTTTTCCCTGGGGTGGGTTCAGGAATTCGGCGGCCCCCCGCCTGACGGCTTGCTGGGACACACCATGCCGGCCGGGCCGGCCGCCTCGGCGGCGACGGTTTCGGGCGGGGAATGAAAGAGTTTAACGTAATAAAGAAACGACAAGCGAGGACAAGATGAGTGGTCATAGTAAATGGAAAACGATTCAGCACAAAAAGGGGGCGGCGGACGCCAAGCGGGGTAAGATTTTCAGCCGCATGAGCAAGGAATTGATGATGCTCGCCAAGGCCGGAGGCGGCAGTCCCGACACCAATGCCGCTCTGCGGACGACGATTGCCAAGGCGCGGGCGTCGAACATGCCGATGGATAATATTGAGCGGGCGATCAAGAAGGGGACCGGCGAACTCGAAGGCGCGACCCTGGAAGAAATCATTTACGAAGGGTTCGCCGAGGGCGGCGTCGGGTTGGTGGTAAAAATCCTGACGGATAACAAAAACCGGGCGGCGGCCGAGATTCGGCATGTTTTCACCCGCAACAATTCCAGTTTTGCCGCGCAGGGATCGGTTTCGCGCGGGTTCCGGCGCCGGGGTCAGATCTATGTGGCCGTGGCGGGGGTTGACGAAGAAAAATTGATGAACACCGCCTTGGAAGCGGGTGCCGAGGATATGCGCCAGGACGGCGATAATTTTGAAATTCTGACCGAGTCGGGGGTGTTTCCCACCGTGATGGAAGCGCTGGAAAAGGCCGGGTTCAAGACCGAGGATTCCGAAATCCGGTTTGTGCCCGATACTTATGTCCCGGTGACCGAACCGGCGGTCGCCAAGGCCGTGATGCGATTTGTCGAAGCGCTGGAAGAGAACGACGATGTGCAGGATGTCTATACCAATATGGATGTGGATGACACCCTGCTGGCGAAGCTCGATTAGTATCTCAACCATCAGATACTGCGTTAAAAACAAGAAAAACGTAGCGGAGAAAGCGAATCTCATTGATAGTGAATGGATTAGGTAGGGCGAGCTCTCCGAGCGAGCCGTTGAGAAGGAGAGGAGACGGCTCGCTCGGAGAGCTCGCCCTACCCTTGCAGGCGGGATGGCGAAAGAGAGTTCTCTCGGGGTCGGAATCGCTTCGGAATCGGGATCGTTCTGGCGTTCTTGGGTTGTGGGCGAAGCCCACGTTGGGAATTCGTCGGACTTTGTCGTGGGCAAAGTCTTTTGGCGAGCTGTCATCCCGAGCGGAGTCGAGGAATCTCAACGGACCAAGCGGGGCAGGCCATGACAGAAACCGTGCGGGTATTGGGGATCGATACGGCGCTTCGGACCACTGGATTTGCGGTGGTCGAGGCGCAGGGAAGTCGAGTGCGGGCCGTGGAATACGGCCTGATCCGGCGTGATGCCCGGGCGCCCCATTCCGAATGTCTGCGTCATCTGGCACAGGGCCTGACCGAGGTGATCGCGCGCGCCCAGCCGACGGAAGTGGCGATTGAAGGTGTTTTTTTCTGCAAGAACGTCAAGACGGCGGTTTTATTGGGAGAGGCGCGCGGAGTGGCAATCGCGACCTGTGCGGCCCACGCCCTGGCGGTCTACGAACTGGCGCCCCGTCGGGTCAAGCAGGCGGTGGTTGGATATGGCGCGGCGGACAAGGAGCAGGTCCGCCGGATGGTGATGACGATCCTGGGGTTGGACCGGGTTCCGGAAGAGGACAGCAGTGACGCGCTGGCTCTGGCGATCGCGCATCTGCACCAGCGGTCGACGGTCAGCGCCCTGGCCCCGAAGCCGCTCTGAACAAGAGCCGGGGATTGGTCAACGGATGGAATGCTTATGAATGTACAGGACTTGTCTAAATTTCAGGTCGACGCGTTGGCGGACATGGCCGCGGCAGCGACCCTGGCGGATGTGGAAACGTTGCGGATCAAGTATATCGGTCGCAACGGGTTGTTGCAGGGGATCATGCAGGATCTGAAAACGGTGCCGCCCGCGGAACGGCCTGAATTCGGGCGCCAGGCCAATATCTTGAAACAAGCCCTCAGCGAGGCGTTGGATCAACGGCGGGGAACGCTGCAGGCGTCCGCCGCGCAAACCGGTTTGCGGCTCGATACCACCCTCCCCGGTGTGTGGCGGGGGCTCGGCCGGCGCCATCCCATCACGAGCGTGATTGAGGAGGTCGCCCGGATTTTTTCGCGATTGGGTTTCACGGTGGCTGACGGGCCGGATATCGAAACTGAATATCATAATTTCGATGCGCTCAATACGCCCGGGGATCATCCGTCGCGGGATATCCAGGACACTTTTTGGCTGGAAAGCGGGGAGTTGTTGAGGACTCAGACGTCGCCCGTGCAGATCCGCGTGATGGAGCGTCAGCCGCCGCCCATCCGCATTATTGCGCCGGGCCGCTGCTATCGCCGCGACACGACCGATGCCACCCATTCGGCCAATTTTCATCAGGTCGAAGGGCTGTATGTGGATCGCCGGGTATCGATGGCCGATCTGAAGGGGGACATCACGTTTTTCGCGCGGGAAATGATGGGCGCCGATGTCAAGGTCCGGTTCCGTCCCCATTTCTTTCCTTTTACCGAACCGAGTGTCGAATACGATTTCTCCTGCCACATGTGCCGCGGGCGCGGTTGCCGGGTCTGCAAAAACAGCGGGTGGATCGAGATTTCCGGCGCCGGCATGGTCGATCCCCGGGTTTTCAAAATCGTTGGCATCGATGCCGCCCAATTCACCGGCTATGCCTTTGGCATGGGGGTGGAGCGAATCGCCATGATCAAGTATGGGATCGAGGACATCCGCCATCTGTACGAAAACGACCTGCGATTTCTTGAGCAATTTGCCTGATTTTTTCCGGGAGACTGATCCATGCGCGTACCCATTAGTTGGTTGAAAGACTATGTCGACCTAACCCTGACTCCCGCCGAACTGGCCGATCGGCTGACATTTTCCGGTTTGGAGGTGGAGGGGATCGAGACGGTCGGCTCCGATTATGCCGGCTTGATCGCCGCCGAAGTGCGGACGATTGCACCCCATCCGAACGCGGACAAACTGCGGATTTGCAAGGTCTTTGACGGCAGCGGCGAACTCAGCGTGGTCTGCGGCGCCTGGAATTTCAGCGAAGGCGCCAAGGTGATCCTGGCACCGGTCGGCTGTCAATTGCCGAACGGGATGAAGATCAAGCCGGCCAAGATCCGGGGCGAGCCATCGTCCGGCATGCTCTGTGCCGCCGATGAATTGGGATTATCCGACGATCATTCCGGGCTGATGTTGCTCCCGTCGGCGACCGTTCCCGGCACACCCGCGTCCCAATTGCTGGGACCGCCCGAAACGGTATTGGTGGTGGAAGTGACGCCCAACCGGCCGGATTGTTTGAGCCTGATCGGGATTGCCCGCGAAGTGGCGGCTCTGACCGGTGCCCGTTTGAAGATTCCGGAAATCCCGGCCACCGAATCGGGCACCGAGATCGACGACGTGATCCGGGTGACGGTTGAGGATGCCCAGGGGTGTCCGCGGTACACGGCCCGGGCGATTCGCGGGGTGAAGGCGGCCGAGAGTCCCGAGTGGATGAAGAAACGGTTGACGCTCGCCGGTGTCCGGCCGATCAGCAACCTGGTGGACATCACCAATTACGTGATGTTGGAATGCGGGCAACCCCTGCATGCCTTCGATTATCGCCTGCTCCAGGGCGGACAGATTGTGGTGCGCAGGGCGCGGCCCGGGGAAACCTTTGCCACCCTGGATGGAGTTCAGCGGCCCATCACCCCGGAGATGTTGATGATTGCCGACGCCCATCGACCGGTGGCATTGGCCGGGATCATGGGCGGAGCGGGGAGTGAAATCCAAAGCGATACCGCCGACGTTTTGTTGGAAAGTGCCTGCTTCCTGGGTCCGGATATCCGGAAAACGGTCCGCAAATTGAATTTATCGACCGAATCCTCCTATCGTTTCGAACGGGGGGTTGATCCTTTCCTGAGCGATTGGGCCGGACGCCGGGCCGCCCATTTGATGGTCGAACTGGCCGGGGGACGGTTGGTGCGCGGGGTGGTGGATGTCTTTTCGACGCCTCCCGAACCGCGTCGGCTGGACTTGCGTTTCCAGAAAGCCCGCGACCTTTTGGGCGTGGCGCTGGATGATGAACGGATGATCGCGATTTTGGCGTCCCTGGGCATCGCTTGTGAACAGAAAACAGAGGATCACTGCACGGTGAGAATCCCCAGTTGGCGGGCCGATCTCGAATTGGAAGCCGACCTGATCGAGGAACTGGTCCGGATTGATGGATTGGACAAGATCCCCGTACTGGCGCCGGCGGCGCGACTGGTGCCGGGTGCGGATGAGAGTTTTTGGCGGGCTGAAACCGGGGTGCGGAACCTGTTGGTGGGGTTGGGCGCCACCGAAGTGATGCATTACAGTTTTGTGTCCGGAAAATTTCTGGACCAATTCAACGCTACCGATACCGATTGCCGGGTGGTTTTGCCCCTGCCGATCAGCGCCGATCACACGACCTTGCGCAACAGCCTGGTTCCCCAGATGGTGGATGTATTGGGACGGAACCGCGCGCGGCAGGTGGCCGATGCGGTGTTGTTCGAATTGGGCCGGGTGTTTTGCAAGAAGGCCGATGGAACGTACGGCGAAGAGACGCGGGTCTGTGTGGGGATCATGGGCTCGGGGGGTCGGCTGGCCACCACCAAGCAGGCCCAGCCGACCGCCGATGAAGTTCTGCAATGGGGCAAGGGCTTTTTGATGGAACTGTGCCGCGCCGCACGGATTCCGACCCGTAAGTCCGGCGGGTTGCGACTGCTCCAGGTCGATTTTGCGCCGGTCGAATTGCCCTATGGCGAACCGGGCGGCGCATTGTCGGTTGCGATCGAAGGCCGGCCGGCGGGGGTATTGACCCTGATGCGGCGGACGCTGATGACCGGGTGGCGGATCCAGGATCCCGTGGTGGTTTTTGAAATCGCGCTCCCGGTGCTGACGCCGCATGTCGCCGATGTGCCGGCGGTCAAGCCGGTCTCGGTGTATCCTTTGGTGATGCGGGATCTGGCGATGACAGTGGATGAATCGGTTCGGCACCAGCAGGTGGTGGAGGCGATTCGGGCCGCCGCGCCAACGGAATTAATCGATATTCGGCTGTTCGATATTTACCGGGGAAAGAATCTGGGTGAAGGGCGCAAGAGCCTGGCCTACCGGTTCACCTATCAATCCGATAAAAAGACCCTGACCGATGAAGAGGCCAATAAATTGCATGAGGGCATCATGCAAACCGTCACCCGAGAATTGAAGGCGGAAATCCGCGCCGGGTGAGGGACTTCACAGGGCGGAGCGGCTGAAAAGGCTGTAGATATTTAGGCTGTTAGGTTGAAATCAATTCCGAAAAGTTTAGTGTAGCCCCGCTCTATGAGCGGAAAAGAGCCGAGGAACGGCGTTCATAGAACGCTGCTACATTGAGTTAAAGGCGGAGATTCGGGTGGGATAAACTGATAAGATCCGATAAAGGACCGGTACAACCTACGCCCCACGCGTCAACTCATTTTCGCATGGACCCCGCTGCTGACGCGCTTTAATGGGCTCCATTTTGGCCGGCGCTCGCGCGAAACTCCTGCGTGGGATGCCACTGCCGTTCGGTGATGTAGACCGCCAGCTTCGGCTCGAATAGGAGCCGGACCTTCAAGGGCTCCGCCGGGAGGTGCCCAACTCGGCCACGAAGTCCTTGCTATCCGGTCCGATTGCGCCACTCTAAATTCGGCGCACAGAAAGAATGGACGGGACAGCGCCCGTCCCTCCAGGGGATTGTTTGGAGGGTTCGCATACATAAACTTTTAGGGACAGGTAATCTGTTGCGCGGCTAAATGAAGGCGAAAGGCACGCCCAGGATCCGTTCCGTGTAGAACCGGGGTCGTTCGTCGTTGTTGACCACGAGACCGAACGCGCACTTGAAATCGGTAATAAAGTTGTCCAGGGCTTGCAGTTCCTGGATGCGCACGGTCTGAGTGTGTTTGATTTCGATGGGGATCAGACCGAAGTCTCCTTCCAGAACAAGATCAACCTCGCCGCCCGCCGCAGTCCGGTAGTGGGAGGCATCGAAGGCGATTCCGCGTCCGTTCAGCCCGCGCAGGAGTTCTTCGACGACCAGGCCTTCCCAGGATTTGCCCATGGCGGGATGGCCCAGGAGCGCGTCGAGATCGGGGATGCGCAGTAGATAATGGAGGAGCCCGGTGTCCCGCAGATAGCCCTTGGGATGTTTGACCGCACGCTTGAGCGGATTTCCCGCATACGCCGGGAGACGGCGCCAGACGAACGTGCCGTGGGCGATTTCCACGTAATCCCGGGCCGTCGGTTGTGAGACGGCCAGCGTCCGCGCCACATCGGCGTAGTTGAGAATCGTGCCGGACAGGCTGCCGAGCATGTGCAGGAACTGGCGGAAGCGATCGTGATCGAGACCGGGGAACAGCCGCGCAACATCCCGTTGAAGGTAGGTCCGCACGTAGTTCTCGAACCACACCTTGCGGAAACGGGGACTGGTCTTCAGCCAGGGCTCCGGGTATCCGCCCTGCATCCAGTACTGATGGATTTCCGCGAGGGTGGCGTTCGGGCGCAGCGCGTCTGCCAGATCGGTTGCGGCGATCCTTCCGGTGCGCAGGGCATCGAAGAAGGCGGAGGCGGAGGTCTGGCCTGTTTCCGCGAAGGACAAGGGCGCCATTTCCACGATGGCCACCCGGCCGGCCAGGGACTCCGAGACCGACTTCATGAGCGCCGGCGAACTGGAACCCGTGATGACAAAGCGTCCGGATTCATTGCGGTTCTCATCGATCGCCACGCGCAACGCCGGAAAGAGCGCGGGCAGAACCTGCGATTCATCGATGGCGATGTGCCGCGGGTTCAGCCGCAGGAAAAGATCCGGGTCGCGGGAAATAACCTGGAAGTCGCTCTGCCGTTCCAGATCGAACCGCCGCCAACTGGCATTCAGCGTACCCAGCAAGGTGGTTTTACCGCACTGTCGCGGCCCCAGGATAACCACGCAGGGAAACTCGGCGAGGTAGCTCTTGATCAGAGACTCATAGATACGTTTCATGACATGCAAAATAAAACATTGTGTTTGAAAATGCAATGCTAAAATGCGTCAATCAGGGATAGGCAATCTATCCGTTGGGAATCAGAA
>CAZCDO010000179.1:5792-8141 GCA_964497135.1 uncultured Verrucomicrobiota bacterium | reverse complement strand
CCGCCCGATCGGGCCGGAGGCGGCTTGTTCCGCATAGGCATGCAACCGGTGCCGTCGCTTGAGCAGGGGTAAATCCGCCGGCCCGGCGGGTCCATTCAGACATCCCTGCCGGCAGAAGAGGGGCTCAATGACCACGCCCGGAGACGGGGGGGTGTCAGGGGCGAGGGCTTCCGCCAGATCGTCATAACCACTGACGGAAAGGATCTGAGGTTCGGCATCTTTTTCGGCCAACCCGGCGGCATGAAGCGCGCCGCCGACCCGGGCAAAATGGCGGGGCCGGGCTTCAGCACTTTCGTCGAACTGGCTCTCCTCGCACCGTCGGAAATCGATTTTTTCCTCCTGCATCCATTCGGCGAGTTCGCGGAACGTCAGGACCGCATCGATCGCTTCGCGGACATCGAGCCGTTCGATTTCGAGTTTTTTGGCGACGCAGGGTCCGATGAAGACCACGCGGCAGTCGGGGCCCAAACGGTGTTTCAGGTGACGGCCATGAATGGCCATGGGCGAGGCGACGGGGATCAGGCGGGGGACGGCGTCGGGTCGATAGCGTTCGATCCAGCGGACGACGGCGGGACAGGCGGTGATGAGGGGGGCCTCCGCGCGGTGGGTTTTGATCCACTCCGCGGAAGCGTGGGCGGTGGCTGCGGCGCCGACGGCGGTTTCGGCAATGAAGGTGAAGCCCAGCGCGCGCAAAGCCGAAGGCAGACGCAGGATCTGCCAGGGCTCGAAAGCGGCGGCCAACGCGGGGGCGATGGTTGCGGCCACCGGACCTTCGCCGCGCAGGAGCGTGCGAACCCGGTCGATATCTGAACGGAACGCCTTGGCTTGTTGGGGGCATTCCCGGATGCAGGTTCCGCACCCCAAACAGCGTTCCGCGTCGACGGAGGCCTGTCCGTCATGCATCCGGATGGCCTTGACCGGGCAGACCCGGACACACCGGTAACAATCCCGACAGCGCGCGGGCTGAGTGAAGACCACCGGACTGGATCGAGGTTGGTCGGACATGGGCGCCTCTTCCGGGTTTAGCCGACAGTTACGGGGGTTGAGAGGTCCAGCGCCTCCTCGATGGATTTGATCACCTGCCCGAGTTCGGCGCGGTGCAGGATTTTTTCATTGATCCGGACGGTGGGGCCGTGATCGCAGGCTTCCAGGCAGAAGGTGGCGCGGACATCGACCCGGTCGGTCAGTTGCCGATCGATCACAAACCGGTTGACGTCGCGCAATAACTCCTGGGCGCCCCGCAGGTAGCAACTGGTGCCGACGCAGATCCGGATGGTCACCGGTTGGGTTGGCGGGGAATCCGACAGGCGCAGGTTGTCCTGATTAATCCGGCGCCGGCTATGGTAAACCGTATGCAGTAATTCATGGGCCTTGTGGCTGCCTGGGGTTTTGAGCACCTCCTGATAACACCGATTGACGAGGTGATTATCCTGGGCCTTATGCAGTTCCAGCATGCGGTCGGTATCGTAAAGGCCGCGACTGCGCTTGCGGCGGGCGTCGGACGACCGGGAGAGGGGTTGGCCGGCGCCGCCGACACAGCCGCCGGGGCAGGCCATGACCTCGATGAAATCGGCCTTCAAGACGCCGGACTTGATCTCTTCCGCCACTTCCCGGGCCTTGCGTAATCCACTGACGATCACCAGGGTCAGTTGTTGACCGCCACAGGCCACGGTGACCACTCGTCGTTCGGCGTCACCCCGGGTTTCATGGAATTCGATGGCCTCGCCCTTGACCCCCGGGACTTTTTCGAGAGCGTACCGCAGGACGGCTTCGCTCACGCCGCCGGAACTGCCAAAAATAACGCCCGCTCCGGTTTTGAAGCCGAAGGGCATATCCATGGATGCGGGCTCCATGCGGGTGAATGACAGGCCGCGTTCCTCGATCATGCGGGCCAATTCCTGGGTGGTCAGGACGAAATCCACGTCCGGTTGTTCGTGGGTTTTGAATTCCGGCCGGCGGGCTTCGAATTTTTTGGCCGTGCAGGGCATGATAGAAACCATCACCAGTTTCTCCCGGTCGATTTTCAGGCGTTCGGGCAGGGTGGCCTTGACCAGTGAACCCAGCATCTGCTGGGGAGAGCGGCAGGAGGACAGGTGGGGCAACAGGTCGGGATAATACTGTTCCGCAAACTTCACCCAGGCCGGGCAACAGGAGCTGAATTGCGGTAAGGGTCCGGCGTTGCCTTTGCGTTTCAGGAATTCTTCGGCCTCTTCAATCACGGTCAGATCGGCGGCGAACGAGGTGTCATAGACCTCGGCAAACCCGAGCGCTTTCAGGGCGGCGACGATTTGACCGGTGGTGACGGTGCCGGGCTGGAGCCCGAACTGTTCGCCCAAGGCGACCCGAACC
>CAZCDO010000179.1:0-5782 GCA_964497135.1 uncultured Verrucomicrobiota bacterium | reverse complement strand
GCCGGTGCGATTTGGACGACGACATGCCGGGTGGGATCATCCAGAACCTTCCATACCTCGGGCAATTCACTCCGGGGCGTCAGGGCTCCGGTCGGGCAGATGGCGGCGCATTGGCCGCAGAGGACGCATTCCACATCACTGAGCGGTTTATTAAAGGCGGGGACCACGGCCGACTGCGCCCCGCGGTAGGCGAAGTCGATGGCGCCGATCCCCTGGACTTCGGCGCAGTACCGCACGCAATCGCCGCAGAGGATGCATTTGGAAGTGTCGCGGACCAGAGAGGGGGTTGACCGGTCCGGCGTGGGAAGACGGGGAACCGGTTTGAAACGGACAGACTCCACCCCCAGTCGGCGTGCCAGGGATTGCAACTGGCAGCCGCCGCTTTTGCCACAGGTGGGGCATTGCGACTGATGTTGGGCGAGGAGGAGTTCAACGATCAGGCGTCGGATTTGGCGGATTTCCTCGGTGGCGGTCCGGATGGACAACCCGGCCTCGGGAGGGGTGGAGCAGGCCGGCTGGATGCCGCGGCCCTCGACCTGGACCAGGCACAAACGGCAGGCGCCATAGACGCTTAATTCGGAATGATAACAGAACGTGGGCAACTCGATGCCCGCCTTGCGGATGATTTCCAACAGGTTGCGTTCGCCTTCGATGGCGACGGACTTGCCGTCGATGAGCAGGTGGTTGGGGAGGGGGTTGATCATGGGTGGGATCCTCAGTTGATGGCGTTGAATTTACAGGCGGTTTTGCAGGCGCCGCACTGGATACACTTTTCCGGGTCGATTCGGTGGGGCAGTTTCTTCTCGCCGGTGATGGCGCCGACCGGACATTTGCGGACACAGGCGGTGCAGCCTTTACACAGGGCGGTCGTGATCGTGGGCGGGCAGAGGGCCTTACACTGGCCCGCGGGGCACCGTTTATGGAAAACGTGCGCTTCATATTCCGCCCGGAACTGGCGCAAGGTGGAGAGAACCGGGTTCGGCGCGGTTTTGCCCAGGCCGCAGAGCGAACCCACTTGAACGGCCTTCGCCAGGGTTTGGAGCAAGTCCAGGGTTTCGGCGGTGGCACGGCCTTCGATGATATCGTCGAGCAGCACCAGCATTTGCCGGGTGCCTTCCCGGCAGAGGACGCATTTGCCGCAGGATTCGTTCTGGGTGAATTGCATGAAGAACCGGGCCACGCTGACCATGCAGGTATTCTGATTCATCACCACCAGCCCGCCGGAGCCCACCATGGCGCCCACCGATTTCAGTTGATCGAAGTCGAGCGGCAGATCCATGTGCGAGGGGGTCAGGCACCCGCCGGAGGGGCCGCCGATTTGAACGGCCTTGAACGCGTCGGGTTCAACCTGTCCCGTGGCGCCGGTGACTCCGCCGCCGATGGAATAGATGATACTCCGCAAGGTCGTGCCGAACGGCACTTCGATCAGGCCGGTATAGGCCACATGTCCGGTCAGGGCGAAAGTTTTGGTGCCGGGAGACCGGTCGGTTCCGACCGAGCGATACGCGTCCACGCCCTGGGCGAGGATCAAGGGCACGGTGGCGAGGGTTTCGACATTGTTGATGACCGTGGGTTTGCCCCATAACCCGGACTGGGCCGGGAAGGGCGGCTTGGGCGAGGGCATTCCGCGCTTGCCTTCGATCGAGGCGATGAGCGCCGTTTCTTCGCCGCAGACGAAGGCGCCGGCGCCTTCCATAACCTGGAGTTTGAGCGCGTGGGGAGTGCCCCACAGCGAGGGACCGAGCAGTCCGAGCGCTTCCGCATCCCGGATGGCCTGGCGGATGCGTTTGACGGCCAGGGGATATTCGGCGCGGACATAAATGAAGCCTTCCTCGGCGCCGATGGCCCGGGCGGCAATCATCATGCCTTCCAGGATGCTGTGCGGGTTGCCTTCCATCACGCTCCGATCCATGAAGGCGCCGGGATCTCCTTCGTCGCCATTGCAGATGACATATTTGGGAGAGGCGGGTTGAATGCGGGTGAGATTCCATTTTTTGCCGGTGGGGAATCCACCGCCGCCCCGACCCCGCAATCCCGCCTGCTCGAGGAGGTTGCACACGGCTTCGGGGGTCATCTCCAGTTGGGCCTTGCGGGCCATCGCATATCCGCCGTGGGCGATATATTCCCGGATATCTTCGGGATCGATCAGCCCGCAGGCTTTCAGGGTGGCCCGGGTCTGGCGGGCATAAAAGGGAATATCGCCGGTTCCCTGGCGCGTCTCGCCAGAGGATTCTTCCCGGTAGAGCAGGCGTTCCACGGGGCGTCCGGCGGTGAGGGTTTGCGCCACGATCTCCTCCGCATCCTCCGGCTTGACCCGCAGGAACAGAAATCCTTCCGGCTCAATGGAGACCAGGGGTCCCATCTGGCAGAAGCCCTGGCACCCGCTTTGGGAGAAGAGGGTGGCATCGTGGGGTGCCTCGGCCTTCAGATCGATGGCCACCGGCAGGCCGGCGGCCTGGGTGACGGCGGTCAGGCGGTCGTACACCTTGAGCGCTCCATTGGCGATGCAACCGGTTCCGGCGCAGATCAAGACCCGCCGGCGGACCTGTTGGCGGTGGGTGTCATAGCGGTTTTTCAGGGCGGCGAGATCAGGCATGGGGGGTGACATGTTGGGACTCCTTGGCAATCAAAGCTTCGACCAGTTCAATCGCCCGGGCGGGCGTCATTTGACCATAGACTTCATCGTTAATGACCAGGACCGGGGCCAACCCGCAGGCGCCGAGGCAGGAGACCGTTTCCAGGGTAAACCGGAGATCGGGGGTGGTCTTGCGCTGGGGATTGAGGTCCAGCCGCCGCTGGAGTGCTTCCAGAATGGGGATGGACGCCTTGACATGGCAGGCGGTTCCATCGCAAAGCCGGATGATATATTTGCCACGGGGTTCCAGGGCAAAATGCGAATAGAAGGTGGCGACTCCATAGACCCGGGCCGGCGGTAAACCCAGAGAGGTGGCCACGTACACCATGATCTCCTCGGGCAGATAGCGGTATTCCTCTTGGACGGCCTGGAGGATGGGGATCAGATGGGCCGGATTCCGGGAATGGTCATCCAGAATTTTACACACGCGATCAAATCGATTGGGGGCGGGGGGGGGCATACTTAATCCTTTCGGGTGGCTTTGTTGCGTTGGTGTTGGAGTTGGTTGAGAAGCACGGCGAAACTGGAGGCCAGGGAAACGGATTCGACCACGATCGGTTCCGGGACCTGCAGGGCGGTGGGGGCGAAATTCCAGATGGCTTCGATACCCCCGGCAATCATGAGGTCGGCCACGGTTTGGGCCGCCGGACCCGGAACGGTTAAAATCCCGATTTTGATTTTCATGCGTTGGGCGAGGGGCGCCATTTTGGTCAGGGAGAAAACCGGTTTACCATGGATTTTGGTGCCGATTTTTTTAGGATCGAGATCGAAGGCGGCGATGATGTTGACGCCTTGCCGGGTAAAGCGCTCGTAACCGAGAAGGGCCGCGCCCAGGTTTCCGACCCCGGCCAGGAAGGCGTCGTTGACATTGGTCCAGCCCAGTAGGGTTTCGATGGAGGCGATGACCGAGTCAATCCGATAGCCGACCCGGGGGGTGCCGGCGATCCCGGCGATTTCAAGGTCCTTGCGGATCTGGGTGGCATCCAGCTTGAAATCGCGGGCCAAGAGGGTGCAGGAGACGACATCCCGTCCGCGTTCCTGCAGTTGCTTGAGCCACTGGTGATAGACCACCAGCCGTTTCAAGGTGGGCTGCGGGATCACCGTCAAAGGCCGTTCACTCATCGTCAGCTCCTTTCTAATCGCGAAAACAATCGCTATAAAACAACATGAATAATCGGAAACGCTGATACTATTTCAAATCGTTAAAAGTTTGTCAATATGAATAAAGAAAAAAATCGCTATTAAAAATTGAGCCTTAACTCGGGGGGGCAATGATGTTTGTGCAGGTTCAACCGGATGGACAATCCGACTAAGGCGCGGCGACTAAACGTAACCGACAAAGTGTGGGACTAAGAGTTTGGAGTCTGGGCTTGGAAGTGCGAAGCAACACTTCATCGCCACACTGTGTCGATTACGCTTAGTCCAACCGCTTAGTCGATGCCAGATGCACAAGTGCAGGTGTTTGCAACAATGAATAATCCCGTCATGAACCCGGAAGGCCCGACAAAAGGCGGAGGGCGGCGGCGGTCAGTTGTTCGCCGGCCTCGGGGATGAGGCGGCTTTGCAGAGCGAAACAACATTCGTAACCGCCGTGTTTGAACGCGGCTACGGGCGGAATATAGCCGTGCCAACCGTTGGCCATTTGGGCGATCAGGGTGTGCTTGAACGGGGAAGCGGCGCGGAGTTCGCGGCTGAATTCGTTGAACAATTCGCAGGGAAATGCGGCGACTCCCACCGGCCCCAGGTGAAAGGTTTGGATGGGGACCGCTTCGCGCAGTTCCCGTTCGCCGACTCTCCGGCGCCATTCCCACATGCCCAGAATGTCGCGGGCCAGCCAGTCATCCACGGCCGGGGACCGGTGATGGAAATGGTAGGCATATCCGTACAGTTGATCGGAGAGATTGCCGTCCCAAGATTCTTTGCGAGCCTGGGTTTCAAGAAAGTGGCGGGCGGTTTCGACGGTGTGGGACGGCAGGGGTCGCTGGGGAATGGAGAGGATTTCAAATTGGGCGCCCAAACCGATACCGGTCACGTCCTCGGACTGGGCCACGGCGCGGAGGGCGTGGTCGGCGAGCATGAGGCCGATTTTCTCGGCTCGCTCGGTACCGGATGTGATGGGCGGGCCGGGGAGGATCGAAGGGGTTGGCGCGAGATTGCCCGCCGCGCCATTCAGGTAGAGCCAGGTGCCGCCTTGTTGCTCTTCCAGGCGCGCGCGCAGGGGGCCGGGGTAATCGGCGGAAAAAAGGGTTTCGCTGTAGGTACAGGTGGGATGCATGGCGAAATTGACGATGCCGCCGAGCGGGGCGCCGGTTTTGGCAAAGGCTTGCAGGGTCAGCAATTCACTTTCATCCGGACCTTCCATTCTGACATACGATGGGATGTCGGTGGGGCCATGTGTTCCGACTTGGAGCCGTCCGTCCGGGGTGGCATAAATGGGCCGGCGGTTGGTTGAAATCGAAGGGGCTTCAGTCCGGCCCACCCGCAACCGGCAGGGCTGAAGCGCGGCGGACGCCTGGGCGGCCAGGGTTTCCACCTTCTCCGCCACAAAATCGAGGTAGGTGAAGTCGGGATCCTGGGTCAGCCAGGGCCAGACGGTCGGGGTATTATGGGTATGGGTCCAACCGAAGAGCACATGATCCACCGGGAGTTTTCCGCCGCGGGCGATGGCGTGGCGGAGTTCGGTGGCGGAGGGGGTGAGCATGACATTCAAATCGGCGATACAGATGGCCAGGCGCAGGCCATTCTGTTCGAACAGGGCGATGCGGGCCGACAGGGGCCAATGGACGTGGGTGGGGATGAGAATATTAATGCCCAGACGACCCAGTCGACGGGAGTCGGTGGGCGTGATATCGACCGATTGAAAGGCGGCTGTCAGGGAGTGTTTCATAGGTTTTCTTTTTTATGCTTATTTGAAAGTTGTTTCAATTCGAAAATTCGATCACCACTCACAAGGGGACCACTCGGAAATTGATCCCCTCCATCGGAGGAGTCCGCATAGCGGGGGGTGGGTAGGGGGGATAGGGAAATTCTTTTAACGCAAAGCAAGCGAAGTTGGGAACGCAAAGAGAGGTAAACGGGGTCAGGTTACCTTCACCTTTGGAGCGCGGCAGTGCACTGCCGCCTCTGCTCCTGGCGAAATTGACGGCC
>CAZCDO010000178.1:0-8158 GCA_964497135.1 uncultured Verrucomicrobiota bacterium | reverse complement strand
GGATACGGGAACGCGGAGGGGCTTTCAAGAAAGAACAAACAGGCGAAAATCGTGACTTTGTCAGTCCAGAAGAATGTGGGAGGCTCGCTCCGTCGCGCCGAATTAAGTATGGGGTGGCAGATCGGCGCGACGGAGCGCACCTCCCACATTGAATTGAATGCGTGGCAAATTCGGCATAGCCAAATTGTTTCGGTTGACATGGACCATGTATCACCTTAATGTATCACATATGAAAACAACGACCATTCGCGAATTACGGCATGATACAACCACCGTGCTGGCCTGGGTGGCGGGCGGCGAATCCGTGGAAGTTCGGCGACGGGGTGAGCCCGTGGCGATATTGTCTCCTCGAAAGCGTAAAGGGCGGATCGTGAGGCCTGATTTTGAAGGTCGGCTTCGGGCGAGTTACGGGGATCAGGTTTTAACGATCCCGGCAACCGACCTGATTTCAGAATCCCGTGGTGAGACATGACCAGTTATACCGATACTGGCTTCCTTTGTTCCTTATATGCTCCCGACCCCCACACTCGCCGGGCCGTGGCGCGAATGACCCATCAGCCGTTGCCGATACCCGTCATCTGGCTGCATCAGTTGGAGTTTCGTAATGCCCTGCGGTTGCGCGTCTTTCGCAAGGAAATCACCCCGGCGCAACGGGATGCCTCGCTCAATATGATGCTGTCTGACTTGGCCGCCGGCCTGCTGATTCACGCCGAACCACACCTGACGGATTTGACGATTGAAGCGGAACGCTTAAGCGCTCTTCATTCGGAAACGCTCGGGACTCGGAGCCTGGACATCCTTCATGTGGCCGCGGCGTTGGTGCTGGGCCTATCCGAATTTCTGACGTTCGATGTTCGCCAACAAGCATTGGCCAAGGCGGTGGGGTTGCAGGTGCCAGCGCTCTGAGATAAATAAGCGGTGTAAAGCGGGCTTTGCCCGCATCCCGATGGGAGGGCGCGCATGTTGCGCGCCGAGGACGGCAACATGCCGTCCCTCCCAAAGATACACGCGGAATCGTGTATCCTGATCGAAAAGACGCCAACTCAGCTTCCGCCCAATTCCGGCGGAGCCCCTTTCCAACGATAAAGAATTTCTCCGGCCTTGGCCACCAACAGGACGCCCTCTGCCTCACGGTCCGCAAAATCGGCCTTGTGAATGGACCGCGGATCGCGGTAGCCGAGTGCGACCTTTTTGCAGGTGGCTTCCGGGATGCCGGTGGCGAGAGTGACCTTGACCCGGGGTATTTCGACGCCGTTTTCATAGCGGCCGATGCCCTTGACATGCGTGGAATGGGCCACGACGCCCCAGGGATAATGCTTATATTTGTCCCATTGTTTCAGGAAGAAATCGCGGGTGTGATAGCCGATTTCCTCCAGAATCTTGCCATGTACCGACGAGATCTCTGTGATGTGCGGGGCGTAAATGATGACTTCGCCGCCATCGGCCACGACCGGCTCGATCTTGTACATGCATTTGCCGCCGGTCCACAGGTCGTCATACATGGCGGGTGCACAGGACAGCACCTGTTTGAAGGGCGTGTCGCGATATTCGATGTGGATCTTGTTCGAGAGATCGGCGGCAGCCGACCAGGCGGATTCCGTGGTGCCCGCATAAAGACCCGCCAAACCGGTGCCCTTGACGACAAGGCACATCGCCCGACGTTCGGCCTTGAGCAGGGTGGCCGCACGGTCGACCACTTTTCGGACCGGGGTCCATTTATTGCCGATGATGACCGGATTGGTGATGACCGCGCCCAGCCAGTGAAAGAAATCGATGATTTCATGGCCCGCAATGCCGGGAAACAGGTATTTGTTGCCGCCCGAAAAGCCGACGACCTCATGCGGAAAAACCGGACCCAGAATCAGGAGCACATCATAGTCCTGAACCATGCGGTTGATGGTGATATTGACCTCCATCTCGAACAGGCCCTGCGTGATTTCGCGGATATCGGCGGGGGTCAATTTGCCAACCGAGGTCAAGGCGGCCGGGTTTTTCCAGTCGTGGTTGAAAAAACGGGCTTTGGGATAGCGGGTTTGGTGTTCGGCGGCCGTAATTCCAACGCGTTCATAGATCTGGGCGTCTGTCAGGGCCGGATGGGTGCCGAGGGCGACGAGAAAATCGACATGGTCGCGGCCGGGGGCCAGGCGGGGATAGAGTTCGCGGAACAAAAGATCAATCGGGCAGGTGCGGGAATGATCCGGAATGATCATCAAAACCCGTTTGCCGTCCAGTTTCCAATCGGCCAAAGCCTGGTCGCAAAGTGTGGCCACTTCGGCGTCGGTCAGCAATCGGTCGGTGAAACCCAGTCCACAAGTCGGTTGAGTTGACATAGTCGATATTCTCCCAAATAAGCCGTTTAATTATACCCTATTTTCGGGGGGCTACCACTCGAAAATAGAGTTAAAAAAGAAGTTTAATTGCAGACTCGGGAGTCAATGTGGCAACCAGCGGCGGAACTCGTTTTAGCTGTTCATGGTCCAGAGTCACTAAATGCGTTCCCCAACAAACTGCCACAGCAACATAAAGCGCATCAGCGCCTCGGAGTTTACAATCGGTCGCCAAGGTAACGGCGCGCCGAATTAATCGATCATCGATCGGAAGGACGGTTATCTGGGGCAATTCAAGGAGGGAAAGACCATACTCCCGCGATACCCCCGGATTGCTTCCCGTTCGACATAAAGCGGACGCAACTTCAATCGGCAAAAGCGCTGGCTCAATGAGCGAGACGTCTTTCGTTCGGATTAGCGCCATTAAATCCCGACTCAATTGATACCCGGGTTCTGAAGGGCGGCACGCGGCGATCCAGACACTGGCATCCAAGGTTAATATCGGGGCCATTCTAACGTCTCATTTCCGCTAATGCACGCAGGGCCGAAGGTTTTCGTCCCTTTTCAGACTCCAACTGATCCCGCAAAGTTAATAAACGATCCCAACCGGCATCGGCACCTTTCAAAGAGGATGAAGTCTGAAATTCCGGTGGAACCAATAAGCCAACGGTTTTCCCGCGTCGCGTAATGGCATAGGTGGCATGATTCTCCGATACAGACCGAACCCAGTGCGATGCTTTGGCCTTTAATTCGCGAATACCGATGTCTTTCATGATCATAAACCCTCTTTCTGATGAAAGGGTCACATAAGTGACTACATTTGTCAAGAATCAACGGAAACCGAAGTTGAAGAGGCGAACACAGGGGCAATGGGCCGCAAAATGCGCGTTTGCATCTTGACAACCCGATAGGGTGGGCGTATGTGCGTTAAGTCAAAGGAACTGACTTCGCTGGACGGGAGGCGGTATTTGACAAGGTGCAGGCTGATTTCGTGTTGTTGACGCATATCACGCCGGTACCGTCGTCGTGATATGCGTCAAACCGTCGTCGTAACACCGGTAATATCAACGATGCGTTTGACGTTTTTCATCTCCGAGATGATCCCGGACTTTGATATGCGTGACGCATAATACTATGTTGGCTTTAGGGAGACAGATAATTATGGCAACCGATGAGGCATTTATTGAGTTTGTCGTTGACCAAATGAGCGATGCCGGACGCATAGCTTCACGGAAGATGTTTGGAGAGTACGCCATCTACTGTGACGACAAGGTCGTTGCGCTCGTATGCGACAATCAACTGTTCGTGAAGCCCACCGCAAAAGGGAGAGCATACATAGAGGATTTGGTTGAAGCTCCACCTTATCCAGGGGCCAAGCTGTACTTTCTCGTCGAGAACAGATTCGAAGATCGAGAATGGATCTCCCAGCTGATTAAGATTACAGCTCAAGAAGTCCCGAATTCCAGACCCAAGAAACCCAAGACGAGGCGAACAACGCCTCGCACCTTATCAGCGACCCGAGGTGGATCACCGAAAGGTGAAGGCTGACCTTCCCCAGGTCGCGTATTACAATGAAATAAAAGATTCGCACATCGGCAATTGATTGGTAATTTATTTTCCTATGAAAACAAAGCCGATCGATTCAACGAATCCCGTCAACTGGTTGGGTTTGCCGAGTCCCTTTCCGCATCCCGTCTGTCATGCCGCAGTCACGGAGAGTCCCGCGAAATCCACGCTCGGTGTTCTGATGAATTCCAAAGGCGATGCGGCGGCTGGCGAAAACACGGATATCGAACTCTGGTATGACCGGGCGGCTCTTTATCTCAAGGCTCGCTGTCACACGATGGCGATGGATCGGGTCCGTAAACTGGCGGCGAATAAAATTCCCTATGGCCGCGATGCCTGGGGCGACGATGCCTTGGAGATCCAGATCGATGTGGGCCGGACCTGCACCCAGCATCGGCATTTCATCCTGCCGCCGAATGGCCTGCCCCTGACCTTTACGGGTTTTAACAACCGAACCGAGCAGGGGTGGCATCCGGCGTTTGATTACCGCGTGGCTCTGGAGGAGAACGCCTGGGTGATCGAAGCGACATTTCCCTTTGCGATCCTGGGGAATAATCCGGCGAAAGGCGATATCTGGGGATTGAATGTGATGCGGGTCAATCCTTCTGAGCCCGGCCAATATGTCCAATGGGCGCCCACTTTCGGGGATGCTTTGCGCCCCGAGTTATTTGGCGAAATTCAGTTTTCCGGGAAACCCGGTGATCGGCCGGCAAACATCGCCGCGTATGCCCGCCGTGCATCGGAACGAAGGACCTTCTTTCTCACCACCATCAACGGGATCAAGGATAGCGAGATCCTTCAGGCATTGGGCATTTCCGACTGGACGGCTTGGGGCGAGTATCTGGCGAAACGGTCCGCCCCGCTTCCCTTGCGATGGGAGGATTTTATGCCCGGCCGGGACGGGATCCCCGAATGGGATCGCCCCCTGCTCATGGAGATGGCCGATACCCTGGTGACGCAGATCGCCGGATGGTCGATGGAGCCGCCGGATCCCGCCGCCTTTGGTATCGAGCGTCTGGAGGCTCTGGGCGACGCCTATTTGCTGACGGGCGATCGCCGGTATGTATCGGCGTTCGAACAGGCATTGCGGGTGCATGCGCGTCGGATGGAGCAGATCACGGCGAGCATTACCGGGCCGGATGTCACGCTGCACTACTCCACCAATCCTTACTACGATATGCAGATTGTTCGCGGGGAGATGCTTGCCTATGTGTATCTCACCCTGCGGCAGGCCGGACTGGCTCCCGAAACCCATGCGACGATGATGCGGACGGTTCTGCGCAGTTGCCGTTCCGCGGCGTTTAATATCAGCACCGCCTATAATTACGGTAACCATCAGGTCTATGAAAGCGGCGGTTTCGCGGCCCTGGCCGCCTTGTTCCCCGAGTTTTCGGAGTGTGAGGCGTGGGCGCAGATCGCCTCCCGCTCCATCCGCTTGCACTTGGAGCGCGAAGTCTATCCCGATGGCGGCTACCGGGAGCGCTGCGGATACCACTCGGTCGCCCTGAGCTACGCCATGCATGCCGTGGCGACGATTCAACAGAACGGACTGGAAAGTCGGTTTCCCGAACTGATGAGTCCGGAAACCCTGGCCATCCTGACGCGGATGCACGAGTGGCTTCTTCAAGTCACGACACCCGGCGGTGTCATGCCGGCATTCGGCGATTGTGGAGCCTCCAGTTACCTCCGTTTTTTTCGGAGGGGTGCGGCGGTATTTTCACGCCCGGACTTTGCCTGGCCCCTTCAGCAAGCGGCGCCCGCCATGATTCCACCCGGGATCGTGCCGCGTGAACCCGATTTTCCCCCCTCGGTCAACCTGGCCTCACACTTCACGATTCTTCGCGATGGATGGACCCCGTCCTCCTTCTACATGGCCATCGATCATGGTCCACTGGGCGGACAACACAGCCACATCGATACCCTGGGCTTTGTCGCCTATGCACATGGACAACCGGTGGCGCTCGATTCCGGGATCGGGGTCAGCTATGACGATGCCCGGTATATCGATTGGTTCCGTTCGCTCCGGGCGCATAACGTGGTTGCCATCGACGATATCGAATCCGAAAAAGTGGCCGAATGCACCTTCTGGAAGCCGGGACCGCAGATCGATATCGTGGGGCTCCGCAGCCGCGCCTACGAACAGGCGCTGAAGATTATCCATGACCGGGTGATTTTCTTTGCGAAGGGGGTGGGGTGGTTATTTCTCGAACGGCTGTCCGCGCCCGAAAACGTCAACCTGGCAGAGCATTGCATCGATTGGCTTCTGCACACACCCTATTCGTTGGCGCCCCTGAGTCCCGGCATCCTGCACGGTTCGGCGGCGGGCGGAGGACTGCTGGTGCTGGCGGGAAATCCCGGAGATATGGAAGTTCCGCAATTGGAACAGAAACCCGCATCTTTCGCACCCTCCGAAGTGCGGCAGATGCGTTTATGGGATACCGGATGGGGTGCCGGCCGGGAATGGGCGAAAAAGGTAACGCCCGAAATCACCAGCCTCACCTGGCGGATGAAGCCGATACAGGGGAATACCTGTGAGTGGGCGATCGCTCTGTTCCCTTATCGCGGGGCACGCCCGAATGCGCAACTAGTTTCCGGTTCGGACGGCTGGATTCTGAAGTCCGATGGAAACCAAGTCGCGCATTTCAACCGCAGGGAGATGGACTCGGTGGTCCCCCACCATTTCTAGGGCCATCCCGGTCGCCTCCCAAAACGGGACGATGCAGCCAGAGGTAGGGCGACGTCTCCGACGGAGCCGTCTCTTTTCCGCTTCATCTCTCTTCAGGTGGCACGACGCGCGTGTCCCGCCGTAGTGCTTGGACGAAGGCGGATCCCTGCGGCGGGCGTTGCTCTTGCTATCTTCTCCAGAAGCCGTGCGAGGGACCCTGCTTTGCAGGACAAGCCGCCCGGCACACCTTCAGAGTCTTTAAAATGTTATCCCAAGTAAAGAATGAAGGCTGTCGTCGTACCACCTTGCGGCTTCCTCCCTCCACCCTGCGCGGGGGAGGGTTGGGGTGAGGGGGATCTTTTGGGATATTCCAGTAAATGTGGAGTAACACTCCCCAACATATAACGGGTTCTGCCCAGGCGACCATCTCAGTCCAAAGTAACTCTTGCTTTATTCTGACGGTTCCCCCTCACCCCCGCCCTCCCCCGCGCCGGGTGGAGGGAGGAGCAACAATTAATCAGAAGGTTTTCCTATTTCTCCGAAATAGGCCTTGCGTCCGCGCCTGCCGATCTCTTTATTTTCCTGTGGCCGCAACCCCAAAATAGTGGCAAGATGACCGGCGTGAAAATTCTATTAATCCAGACCCCGTCCCGGGAGCCTTGTCAGGAAAGCTTGGTGGTTCCCCCGCTCGGGCTGGCCTATCTCGCCGCAGTCGCCCGCCAAGCCGGACATACCGTCGCGATTCTCGATGCCTTTGCCGAAGGATTGACATGGGATGCTTTTGAAGCCCGGGTTCGATCCGCCCGGGCCGATTTGATCGGGATCACCGGCATGACGCCGATCGCCGATTCCGTGCAACGCGCCATCCGGCTCTGTCGGCCGCACGCCCGTTGGCTGGTGTTGGGGGGACCGCATGCCACCTCCCAGCCTGAAACGGTAATGAAGGATAATCCCGAACTCGACTTTGCCGTGATCGGGGAGGGGGAGCTCACCTTCCGGGAACTCTTACAGGCACTCGATCAGAACCAATCGCCCGACGGATTGGCTGGTCTGATCACCCGGACCGGCGCTGGCCCGACCCGACCGCTGATGGAGAAACTGGACGATCTGCCGTTTCCCGCGCGGGATCTCCTGCCCAATGATCGCTACCGGTATCCCTTGTCGGCCGGCCGCCGGATCACGACGATGATCTCCTCGCGCGGGTGCCCGTATGGCTGTATTTTCTGCGATAAAAACGTTTTCGGATCCCGGTGGCGTGCCCGGTCGGCAGAGCAGGTGTTAAGCGAAATCGACACGGTGGTGAAAGATTACGGGGTCCGAACCCTGATTTTTTACGATGACTTGTTCACCCTCAAGCCCGATCGATTGCGCGCGATTTGCGAAGGGTTGATCGCACGCCAGTATGATCTGACCTGGAAAGCCGAGGGGCGGGTGGATCTGGCGGATGCGGAGATCTTGCGGCTGATGCGGAAAGCAGGCTGCGACACCCTGGCGTACGGAGTGGAAACCGCCAATCCCAAGGGCCTGGATTATCTGGGCAAACGAACCACGCCCGATCAGATTCGGAAAGCCTTCCAGGCCACCCAGGCCGCCGGGATCA
>CAZCDO010000177.1:0-8167 GCA_964497135.1 uncultured Verrucomicrobiota bacterium | reverse complement strand
GCATGACGGACAGGGAAGCGTTGATTGCCTTGAACATGATGCAGGGCGTTGGGCCCGTAACGGTTCGGGAATTGGTCAAGGGCTTGGGGTCGGCGGCGGCGATCTGGACCGCGTCAGCCCGGGAGCTTTTGGCGATTCCCGGGGCGGGGTCTAACATCGTCGGCAAAATTGTCGATCAACGGTCCCGGACGGATCCGGTCCAGGAGATTGAAGCGGCCCGTCAGGCCGGGATTCAGATTGTTGTGGAGGGCGATCCGGACTATCCGGAGGGTTTGAAGACCCTGCATGATCCGCCTTTGGCGCTGTATGTCCGGGGCGCGCTCAAGCCCCAGGATCGGCATAGTGTGGCATTGGTCGGGTCCCGGAAGGCCACCCACTACGGTCGGCTGGTGGCTGAACGGTTGGGTTTTGATCTGGCGCAGTCCGGTTTTTGTGTCGTCAGCGGCTTGGCCCGGGGAATCGATACGGCGGCCCATCAAGGGGCGTTGAAGGCCCAGGGGCGAACGGTGGCGGTGTTGGGGGGAGCGCTGGATTGTCTCTATCCGCCGGAAAACAAACCGCTGGCCGATCAAATGGCAGAGGCTGGCGCGGTGCTCAGCGAGTTTCCGATGGGCCGGGAGCCGGATCGGACGACTTTTCCGATGCGGAATCGGATCGTCAGCGGAATGTCTCTGGGTGTGGTGGTGATCGAAGCCAATCTGACCAGCGGGGCGATGATCACCGCGAATCAGGCGCTCGACCAGGGTAAGCCGGTTTTTGCGGTACCCGGGCGCATCGATTCGGATGCTTCGCGAGGTTGTCATGCCCTGATTCGCAGTGGGGCGCAACTGGTGGAGTCGGTCGAGGATATCCTCGTCGAGTTCGAACAGCTATTGCCCCGGAAACAGGGCGTCAACAGTCGGGGCGGACCGGGGGTCAGTCCCCGTTTGTCGGAGGAGGAGCAGCGGGTATTGGATGCCTTCGATGAGAGGGGCGAGGCCGATCCCGATGAGTTGGTCCGGCAGGTCGGTCTCGGCGCGGCGCAGGTCAGTTCGATTTTGTTAATGTTGGAGATGAAACGCCTGGTTCGGCAAGCGCCCGGGCGTCGGTTCGTGCGGGTCAAACCCCTGGGGGGTGGGTCCGGCGCGGAATAAGGAAGAGGAATTCGCGATGGGAAAAAATCTGGTTATTGTCGAATCTCCGGCCAAGGCCAAGACGATCAACAAAATCCTCGGGTCGGATTATGTGGTCAAGGCGTCCATGGGACATGTGCGCGATTTGCCGGAGCGCAAGCTGGGCGTCGACATCAAGAATCATTTTAAACCGGAATATGAAACCGTTAAGTCACGGCAAAAAGTGATCCAGGAGTTGCTGGAAGCGGCGGCCCTGGCGCCGGCGATTTATCTGGCACCGGATCCGGATCGCGAGGGGGAGGCGATCGCCTGGCATCTCAAGTGTCTGTTGTCCGCCAAGATTGACGATTCGGTGTTTTCACGCGTGACGTATAACGAGATCACCCCGACGGCGGTTCGGGAGGCGTTTGCCCATCCGCGGCCGTTGGATCAGAACCGCGTCGATGCCCAGCAGGCCCGCCGGATTCTCGATCGGATTGTGGGTTACAAGGTCAGTCCGCTGCTGTGGGCGCAGGTTCGGCGCGGATTGAGCGCCGGGCGGGTCCAGTCGGTGGCGTTGCGTCTGGTGTGCGAGCGGGAAGCGTTGATTCAGAATTTCGTACCGGAACCCTTTTGGCTGATCGGAGCGAAGGTTCGAAAATTCGTCGAACCGCGTGATCCGTTCCGGATTCGTCTGGCCCGGATCAATGGTCAGCCGGCGAAGATTGTCCAGCCGGGCCAATCCGAGTCGATTTTGAAGGATCTGGAAGGTCGGGAGCTCAAGGTGGCGCAGGTGATTCGGCGGGAACTCACCCGGCGGGCCTTGCCGCCCTTCATCACCAGCAGTCTCCAGCAGGCGGCGTCCCGGTTTTACGATTTCACGCCATCCCGCACGATGCGCGTCGCCCAGAAATTGTATGAAGGCGCCGATCTCGGGGATGGGCCGGTGGGCTTGATCACCTATATGCGGACCGATTCGTTCAATATCGCGGCCGAGGCGCTCCAGGCCTGCCGGGGTCTGATCGTCGAGCAGTTTGGCAAGGATTACCTGCCCGACCAGCCCAATTTCTTCAAAAGCCGGTCCAGCGCCCAGGAGGCCCATGAGGCCATCCGGCCGGCCGATGTGCGGCGTTCACCGGATCAGGTGGCCTCGTTCCTGAGTCCCGAGGAGCTGAAACTGTACCGCCTGATCTGGCAACGGTTTGTTGCCAGCCAGATGACGCCCGCCCGGATCGAGCAACGCACGGTGGAACTCGATGCCGTGGCGCCGGTTCCGGCCACGCCGGGGGCGGGACAATATCTGTTCCGGGCCACGGCGTCGCAAGTGGTCTTCCCCGGCTACATGAAGGGGCTGGGGATGGATCTCAAGGAAAAGGAAAAAAGCGACGAGGCCAATGGGGATGAGGACGACGAAAATCAACCGTTGCCCGAGCTGGTTACCGGCGAATTGGTCGAAAAACTGGAGTGGCTCAACGAGCGCAAGGAAACCCAGCCACCCGGGCGATATAGCGAGGCGTCGCTCATCAAAGCCCTGGAAGAAAACGGCGTGGGTCGTCCCAGCACGTATGCCCAGATTCTGGCGACCTTGTCCGACCGGCGTTACGTGGAGAAGGAGAAAAAGGCGTTGAAACCCACCCTGCTCGGGGTGCAGGTCAACACCTTCCTGGTCAAGCATCTGAACACCTTGTTCGATGTCAAATTCACCGCCGGCATGGAAGAATCCCTCGATCAGATTGAAAGCGGGGCCCTCAACTGGACGCACATGCTGGAAGAATTTTACGGGCGTTTCAGCGAATGGGTGGACCAGGCCAAGGGACCTTCGGCCGATGCGGGAAAAGTGGAAAGAATTCTGGGTCTCTTGGAGCGCATTCAGGAGTGGGGGCCGGAAACCAAGCGCGGCAAACGGACCTACAGCGACCAGAAATTCGTCGTGTCCATCCGCGATCAGACCGAAAAGAAGAAGCCGTTATCGATCCGCCAGCTCGAGGCGCTGGCCCGCATCGGCAAGCGCTACGCCAAACAGGTGCCGGAACTGGAACCGGCGCTGGTCGAAATGGAATTGGATCAGGTGGATCCGCCGGTATCGGATGCCGATCGCGAGGCGGTCCGGCGCAAACTGGAATTGTTGGGGGCCGTTACGTGCGATGGCCCGCGGGAGCATCGGGGCAAAACCTATAACGATCTGACCTTTATCGAATCCCTGCGCCGCCAGCATGAGGGGGGGCGCATGTTGTCGCCCGCCCAATTGGCGGTCTTGGACCGGATGATCATCAAGTATTCGGCGCAAATTCCCGATTTCGAGGCCATCCGGGGCGATCTGGCCCTTACCGATCCGGAAAATCGGCCCATGGATCCTGAATGTGGCCCTTTGGTGGAGGCGATGGCCTCGGTTCACGAATGGCGGCCGGCTGCGGGGAAAGGCGCACGGGTTTTCGACGACCGGTTGTTTTATGAGTCGTTGAAACGGCAGTTCGATCAACGCAAGGCGTTGACGGTCCGCCAGTCCGGTGCCTTGAAACGGATGGTCCGCGTCTATCGGGCCCAAATCGGGAATTTCGAGGCCCTGGCCCAGCAGTTCGGAATCAACACGTCGGAGCCCACGGCCACCGGTAAACGGGGGGGGCGTCCCAAAAAAGGTCGGGCGGCAGAGGATCAGCCCCAAAACGATTGAGGGCTCCGATCATGAAAGAGCGTCCCTGGAGTCCCGCCGACGATCCGCGGATCGCGCATTTTTTGCTCTATCTGGAAAATGAGCGGAATGCGTCGCGGCATACCCAGTCCGGCTACTTGAACGATATCGTTCAATTCGCCCTGGCGACCTGGGGACCCGATGCCTCGCCGCCGTTTCCGTGGGAAACCGCCGACCGGTTTGCCGCCCGCCGGTTTCTGGTCGGGTTTCAAAAAGAAGGCCTGATGGCGACCACGACCAACCGCAAGCTCTCCAGCCTCCGCTCTTTTTATAAATTCATGGAACGGGAGGATCTCTTGTCCTCCAATCCCTTCGATGGACTGACCGGTCCGAAGAAGGCGAAAAATCTGCCGCACGTGTTGTCGGTGGATGAAACGCGGCGGTTGTTGGAAGCGCCGGGCAAAGTGTGGAAGCGGTTGGAGCCGGAGCTGACGGCCAAGGAACGGGTGGGCGCGGAATATGCCTGTCTGCGGGATGTGGCCCTTCTGGAAACCCTTTACAGCACGGGATGCCGGATCAGCGAGGTGATCGGATTGACCGACCGGAATCTGGATTTATTGAGCGGATCGATCGTGGTCCGGGGCAAAGGGCGCAAGGAGCGGTTATGTCCCCTGGGGAATCCGGCCTGCAAGACGTTGCGGGAGGCGATCCGCCGGCGGGATGGGCTCTGGCCCTCGCTGCGCCGGGAACGGGAGGGGCGGCGCGTCTTTCTGAACCTGCGGGGGGGCGCCCTGACGACCCGTTCGGCCGAACGGCTGTTGAAGCGGTATCTGACGGAAGCCGGACTGAATTCGGATATCACCCCGCATGCCCTGCGCCATTCTTTTGCCACGCATCTGCTGGATGCCGGGGCGGATTTGCGAAGTGTCCAGGAATTGCTCGGGCATGCCAGTCTCTCCACCACCCAGATCTATACGCATGTTTCGGTGGAACATCTGAAAAAAGCCTATGATGAGGCCCACCCGCGGGCCTGAATTTGGAAAGAAGCAAAGTCATGCGCTGGTTGATTTACAATGTGTTGTTCGGGATCGGATTCGCCGGCCTCCTGCCTTATTACCTCTTCCGGATGTGTCGGCGGGGCGGCTACCGCGAAAACTTCATGCAACGGCTGGGCTTCTACGATGCCGCGACCCGGGAGGCGTTGCGGACGCCCCGGATCTGGGTGCATGCGGTGAGCGTCGGCGAGATGCTGGTCGCTCTCAAGTTCATTGAGATTTTTCGCGGGGTTCAACCGGGCCTCCGGTTCTTGGTGAGCGTCAACACCTCGACCGGGCATGCCTTGGCGCGGCGCCGGCTCGCCGCTGAAGATTGCCTGATCTATTACCCGGCAGATTTCCCCGGCGTGGTGCGCCGCGTTCTGGCCCAGGTCCAGGTTCGGGCCTTGATTTTGACGGAAGGCGAGTTCTGGCCCAATCTGCTCCGCGCCCTTCGGGCGCGGGGGGTGCCGATCGGCCTGATCAACGGCCGGGTATCCGATTCTTCCTTCCGGGGTTACCGGCGGCTGCGGCCCTTCTTCGCCCCGGTGCTGGCGGGAATTGCGCCCGCCTGCATGCAGACGGCGGCGGATGCGGCCCGCATTCAGGCGCTGGGTGTTCCGTCCGCGGCCCTGCGGGTGCTCGGCAATGCCAAATACGATGTGCCCCAGATGCGGCCGGAGGACGCGGACGCGGCGCGCGCAATTTTTTCCGCCGCGGGTTTCCCCGCCGATGCGGTGATCCTGTTGGGAGGATCGACCTGGCCCGGCGAGGAAAAAATTCTGGCGGATATCTATCGGACCTTGCAACGGGAAACGCCGGCGCTGCGGCTGGTGCTGGCCCCCCGCCATGCCGAACGACGGCAGGAGGTCGCCGCGATCCTGACCGGGGCCGGGTTGACTCCGGTGTTTCGGTCCCAGTGTCGTGCGGGTGCGGCGCTCGGGGCGGCCGGGCCGGAGTCGGTCTTGGTGCTGGATACAACGGGGGAACTGCAGAGTTTGTATGCGGGTGCGGATCTGATTTTCGTGGGGAAAAGTTTGACGGCGCGGGGCGGACAGAACATCATCGAACCGGCGCTTTACGGCAAGCCCATTGTGGTGGGGCCGCATCTTGAAAATTTCCGGGCCGTGGTGGAAGACTTTCGGAAGGCGGGCGCGCTCGTTCAAGTGCCGGATGCGGCCGGTTTGGAGGAAGCCCTGCGGACGTTGTTGCGGGAACCGGATCGGGCGGCCGCTTTGGGCGCCGCGGCCGGCCGATGGGTGGCGGGTTGCCGCGGGGTTTTGGTGGAAACGGTCGGTCTATTGCGCAAGTGCTGGAATCTGTCATAATCGGATGACTGGGAGGATCTTCATGAGTACAACGGTGTTACCGCGGGATGTGTATCGTTGGTGCCGGATTCCCTATGACCGGTTGGAGCGCCATCCCCGGCGCAAAGTGCCTTTTCGTTTGTGCGCCGATTCCCGCGAGATGGGACGGCTCATGGCCGAGGAACTGGCGGCCGAATTGGTCGCCCACAACCGGGCCCGCCAGGCGACTCGAGCCATCATTCCCTGCGGTCCCAGTTGCTGGTACCAGCCCTTTACGGAACTGGTCAATCGCGAGCGGATCAGTCTGCGCCGGTTTGAAGTTTTTCATATGGACGAATGCCTGGATTGGCAGGGCCGCGAACTCCCCCGGCGGCATCCCTACTGTTTCCGGGGTTATATGGAAGAGCATTTTTACGGGCCGGTGCTGAAACCCTTGGCCGTTCCGATCGCCAACCGACATTGGTTGACCCCCGATAATATTCGCGAGACGGCCGATCGGATCGCCCGGAAGCCGATCGATCTCACCTATGGGGGGTGGGGTCAGGATGGACACATTGCATATAACCAGGCCCGACGCGATCCCTACCGGATGCTCACCCTCGACGAACTCCGGCAGGCGACGGTCCGGATCCAATACAATAATACCGACACCCTCATTGCCCTGGCCCAGCGGACCTTTGGCATGGCCTACCAATTCGTGCCGCCGATGTCGGTGACCCTGGGGGTCAAGGAATGCCTGTCGGCGCGGAAGGTGCGCGTGTTCAGCGATACCGGCGCTTGGAAGCAGACCGCCCTGCGGGTGGCGCTATTTGGCCCCTTGACGACCGAATACCCCCTGACGTTATTGCAGGAACATCCCGACGCCCTGATCACCGCGACCGTTGAGACGGCCCGCCACCCGATCAGCGAACATCCCGAATGGGATTTGGGCGTCTAAAGGAATTCGCCATGAGCGCTTTGAAAATCAATTCTTCCGATTGCCGGTGCCGGGGTTTGATCGGGGTGGGTGGAATCGGGAGTGGCCGGTTTTTCGCCTTGCGCGGCAACGCGACCCTGGGACGGGAGGAGAGTCGCGGCGGGCATTTCATCGACCGGCGCGATTATTGCAAACTGCACATCATCGCCCATTATGTCAAACGCCTGTTGGGTCCGGATTTCGATGTGACCCCGATTGGATATGTCGGGGATGACCCGCCGGGCGCCACCCTGATTCGCGAGATGGCCGAGGTGGGATTCCGTCTGGACCAGGTTCGGACGCTGGCGGGGGTGTCGACCCTGTTTTCATTCTGTCTCGTCTATCCCGATGGGAGTGGCGGGAATCTGACCACCGACGATTCCGCCTGTTCCCGGTTGACGGGCGCGGACGTGGAAAAGACCGAAAAAGAATTCAAGCGATTGCGCGATCGGGGGGTTTTAGTGGCGGTGCCTGAGGTTTCACTGGAATCGCGAGCAACCGCGTTGGAATTGGCCACGCGATACGGATTGTTTCGCGCCACCTCCTTTACGGCCGGCGAAATGGCCGACCCCGAGGTTCGCCGGATGATCCGGCAGACGGATCTCCTCGCGATCAATCTGCATGAGGCGGCCGCTTTTTGCGGGTTGGAAGCGGATGCCCCCGCCGAATGGATTGTGAAACAAACGATTGAAAAGGTGTCCGGCCTTCAGCCCCGGATCTGGGTGGCCATTACCGGAGGGGGCGCCGGGAGTTGGTGCTGGGATGGAAAAGTCCAATGGCATCTGCCGGTGTGCCCGGTTGAGGTGGCGGGTACCTCCGGGGCGGGCGACGCTTTTTTTGCCGGTTTCATTGCCGGATGGGCCGCCGGACTGGACCCGAACGAGGCCCAGGAACTGGCCAATTTGAATGCCGCCCTGTCCGTGACGTCCGTGCATACCATCCATCCCGGGGTGGATCGCACCGCCTTGCGAAAACTGGTGGAAGACCACCGTTGCGAGATCAGCCGACAGGTCCAACTGCTATTGGAGGAAGACCGATGAGTGGTTCCGAATCGGAACGGGCGGCCGTGACGCCCTGGGATGCGGTTTTATTTTCATTTCTTTTGCCCGGGGCCGGACATTACCGGGCGGGGCGGGTGGGAATCGGGGTGG
>CAZCDO010000176.1:0-8273 GCA_964497135.1 uncultured Verrucomicrobiota bacterium | reverse complement strand
CACCCCGCGGATTGGCTTTTCCCCTCGCACCCCTGCTCCGCGCCCTCTGCGGCTTTGCGTGAAAATAATCCTCTGATCTCTCTCTCCATGATTTTTATTGCAGTTCCGGTTGGTTGAGGTACTAATGAATGGAGTGGACGGGTTGAGAGTTGCCGTTTGAATGATTTCAGGAACTTTTGGGCACGGGTTTATGTCTAATGAAGTGAAACCAAATGCGGCAGAAGCCGAAGAACGCGTGCGGACCTGGGTCAGACGTGCCCAGGCAGGCGATTCCCAGGCATTTGACAATCTGGTGCGCGAGTTTCAGCGGCCGATATTCAATCTGGCCTTCCGGATGGTTAATCATCGGGAGGACGCGGCCGATTTGACCCAGGATATCTTCGTCAAACTGCATCGGGTGATCGGTCAGTTCCGCGGCGAGTCGGCCTTTGGCACGTGGTTCTATACGGTGGCTGTCAATGTGTGTCGGAGCGGACGCCGCCGCCTGGGCCGGATTGCGAACTTCGAGAGCGTGCGGCTCGATGAGACCCGGCCGGATGAGGACTCTGAGCGTCCGCCGCTGGAGGTGGTTGATCCTTCGGATTTACCGGGAAAAACATTGGAGCGGAAAGAGGCCGGGCAGCGGGTTCGGGAAATGGTGGCCCAACTGCCGGAGGATCTGAAGGCGATCCTGGTCCTGCGGGATTTACAAGGAATGGCGTATGAAGAGATTGCGGAGGTCCTGGGATGCAATCTGGGTACTGTCAAATCCCGCTTGTTCCGGGCGCGGCTGGAAATGAAGGAGCGATTAAGCCGGGAAGGTTTGCTATGCACTGCGACAAAATAAACGAATGGATGTCCGAACATCTCGACGGGCAACTCGATTCCGCGCGGGAAAAGTTGTTGTCGGAGCATCTGGCATCCTGTCCGACGTGCCGCCAGTCTCTGGAGGAATTGCGGCAGACGGTCCATTTGCTCCAGGGACTTGAGCCGGTCGAGCCGCCTATCCAGCTTTTGAATCGGGTCCATGCGAAATTGGAAAAGAAGGAATCCCGTACGGTCTGGAGCCTCTTCAGTCTGCCGCAAACCCGGGTGGCCATAGCGGCTGGACTGGTGATCATCGTATCCTTGTATGGTCTGCGCGAAATGGAACGGAACCGCGCTTCCGAACGTATGACCGATGCCCTCCCTTCACGACTGGCGAAGGCAGAACCGAGCCGTTCTCAGGCAGAACCCCAGGCGCAATCCGAACGCATGGAAGAAAAGGTCGAGGATCTCAGTGTCCAGACGAAATTAGAGGTGGAGCCAAAGGCGGAACTCTCCCTGACTCCCAAGCTGTCAGACGAGGCGTTGACGGACCGCAGGCAAGAGGAGATTGTACCGCCTGCCAGCCGGCCAACATCGGGGGAAAGCGTGAGGATGGATCCTTCCCCAGTGGCCGATCAAAAATCAAGAATGGCTGCGCCGCCACGACCGCCGGAGCCCGTCGATGCGGCAGAGACGGTTTCCCCGTCGGATCGGGACGCTCTCGCGCCTGAGGTTCCGGTTAAATCATCGGAACCGGCAAGCGGAGGGAAAGCGCTTGAATCCGGGCGTTTGATGGCGGCAAGCGATGAATTAAGAGGAAAAAGAGCCTCCGCCATGCAGATGGAAAAATCGGATGCCGTGGCAGACCGCGATCAGGATGGGGCCGTCCGTCGAAACGAGAATCAACCCCTTCGCAAGGATGCGGATCACTTGTCTTATGCGCTGACGGTTGTCAGTGTCCAGCCCGAAACCGTTTTACCGGCCTTGGCCCAGGCGGGGTGGGTGCCGGTGACGGAGAAACGCGAACACAAAAGCCTTGGCGTACGGTCGGGTGCGGGGGGTGAAGGGGCTGCAACCAAGGCGGAAGCTCGATTCGATTCGCAAGTGGTCAATATCCAGATTCCTGCTTCCAGCTATTCCCATTTTATGGCCCAACTCCAACGGTTGGGAGCTGTTTCGTCCCGAGACAATCTTCCTGGCGGACAAACCCAACCGTTAAGGGCTTTAGCCAAGGGGAAGGCGATATCAGGAATAAAAGAAATAAAGGCCGATAGCTTTGCCGCTGGCGATGTGGCGGCATCGGCTCCGGTTACCAACGGCCAGGAAATGATTTGGGTGATCCTGACGATCAGGAAACAGTAATCCGGGATCAATCGAGAAAACCTTTGAGACTTCATTCGACGCGCCTCTTGCGGCGCTACTACGAACAGGTGCGGTCTTTCTTTGTTTCTGTCCTGACAGACTGGTGGCGCTGTTTTTTAAGGTAGGGCGCTTTCGCCGAAAGCGCCGAGTTCGAAAGGATCAGCAATCCCTCTCGCTCACCTAAATAAATATTTCCGGGAACAAAACACCGCTACCCGGCGTCTAACCTCCTGACGACACCTTGTGGGTTCAGGCAAAAAAGATCAGGAAAGGCGGTTTGTGATGAAAAAGACTCGAAATCTGTGGGATGGCGGGGGGCGGTTGGGGCTGATTTGTCTGGCGCTGGCGCTATTGGTCATCGGCAGTTCAGCAACCCCAAACAACCTTAAAACCTCTGTTCTGACGACTGAAAAATTGGGCGGCGCCGATCGATATCTGGCCTACGTCACCACGGATAAACCGATCTATCGGGGCGGCGAAAAAGTCTATGGGCGCTCGGTGTTGCTGCACTCAGCCACGCATCAACCGATGGAGAAATCACAGCCGGTCATGTTCCAGGTCATCGGTCCCAAAGGCGACACTGTTTCCGCTGGATACGCCGCGACGGAAGACAGTGTGGGCGGATTTGCCTGGGAAATACCAGAGGGGACCGCTGGCGGAGAATATTGTCTCAAAGTGACGCATCCGGCCTTGGGGATTCCGCCCGCCGAGCGCAAATTCGATATTCGAGATTTTCGGGCGCCCCGCTTACAGACCCAAGTCAAATTTATCCGGGATGGCTATGGACCTGGCGATCGGGTGGGGGCGACCTTGGAAGCGAAGCGGGCAGAAGGCGGATTTCCAGAAAATGCCAAAGTGACCGTAACAGCACGGGTGGACGGCAAGGAAATCCATAAATCCACATCCCTCGTCGACCGAATGGGCAATTGTCAGGCCAATTTTTCGCTTCCCCGGCACATATCCCGGGGCGAGGGAACCCTGGTGTTTACCATCGAGGATGGAGGGGTTGTAGAGACCGCCTCGAAAACCATTCCGATTCTTTTGCAGACGGTGGACCTTTCCCTCTATCCCGAGAGCGGGGAGATGGTCGCCAATCTACCCTGTCGGATTTATCTGGAAGCCAGAACTCCCGCCCATAAACCGGCGGATATTGCCGGAGTGATATTGAATTCCAAAGGCCGGCAGGTGGGGACCTTTCGAACAGAACATGAAGGCCGCGGTCGCTTTGTCATGATTCCTAAAAAAGGGGAAAACTATCACCTGAAAATTACCGAACCGGCGGGAATCCTTAATTCCTATCCCCTGCCGGAGGTCAAGCCCGTGGGCGCCGTGATCCAGTCGCTGGGGGATGTCTATGCGCGAAACCAAACGGTTGAACTGCGGGTGGTCAGCACGGTCCAGGGCCCTTTGACCCTGACGCTCCGCAAACAGGAGAGAGAGGTGGCTTCGCTGGAAATCAAAGGGAGTTCAAAAGTGGGGACGGAAACCACCGCCGACGTCACACTGACGCCTGCCTTTGGAGTGGACGGCGTCTTAACCGCCACGCTATGGGATGCGGCTGGAAACCCGCTTGCCGAGCGGCTGATCTATCGCGAACCCGCCCGATCGGTCACCGTCGAAATCAAGCCCGACCGGTCTCGCTATGTGCCCGGAGGCAAAGTGGGTCTGACGATTCGGACGGTTGACGAAAAGGGCCATCCGCTCGGTGCCGTGGTGGGATTGACGGTGACGGATGACAGTGTGCTGGAAATGATCGAGAAGCGGGAGCAGGCACCGCGTCTGCCGGTCATGGTGTTATTGGAAAATGATGTTCAGGAATTGGCCGATGCCCATGTGTATCTTGATCCCACCAATCCCAAGGCCCCGTTAGCGGTCGACTTATTGCTGGGATGTCAAGGTTGGCGTCGGTTTGCCTGGGTCGATGTGCAGACTTTCCTGGATACGTATGGGGATTCCGCCCGCCGGGTTATGGCGGTGAAAATTGTCACCCGACACCCCTCTGATCGATTATCGCTCGCTGCGGCGAGTGGCAAGGAACAGGAACTTGATGTGTTGTCGGATGGCCGAAAAGGGGCGGGTTTCCGCCGGCCTCCCGCCTCGTTCCCGGGGGTCCCAGCGCTGGATGACCTGCGTGCGCCGAAACCGATGCGGAACGAACCCAGACCGCGAGGATTGATCCGTGCGCTGGAACAAAAAGAGATGTCGAAACGTGAAAAACGGGCGAAAGGCGATTGGGATTCGGATCGCAAAGATCGTGATGAAGCCTGTGCGGAAGAAATGGCCTATATCGCGGTTCGCCTTTATGCGCATAGCGCACGCCCCGGTCGTAAGGCGGGCGAGCGGATTGATTTTGCCGATACCTTGTACTGGAGTGCCGGAGTCAAGACGGATGCAAAAACAGGGGAAGCCCGGGTGGATTTTGATTTGAATGATTCGGTCTCGAGTTTCAGGATTCTGGCGGATGCGTTTACGACTTCCGGCTCATTGGGGTCCAAAACGCTGGCTATTGAATCGGTTCAACCGTTCTATATCGAACCGAAACTTCCGCTTGAAGTGACCATGGGGGATCGCATTCTTCTGCCGCTCAGTTTTATCAACGGGACTTTGGATCCATTGACCGATGTCGGCTGTGCAATCCCGCCCCTGAAAGGCGTCAAGGTTTCCACGCCGGCCTCGTTTGAAATTGGGGCTGGCCAGCGCGTCCGCCGGTTGGTCACCCTGGAGGTCGGCGATATTGTCACGAACGTGGAATTTGCCGTCGAAGCCACGGCCGGGTCTTATTCGGACCGCGTGGTTCGAAAATTCCGCGTTGTTCCGCGCGGTTTCCCGATGGAAATCACCCGGAGTGGTTTGCTCCAGGCTAATGGCGCCGTGAAGTTGACCTTTGATGTCCCCACGAGCCGTGTTGCAGGCAGTTTGGCCAGCGCCATTGCGATTTATCCGACGCCCCTGGCGAACCTGACGGAAGCTTTGGAACGGCTGATCCAGGAACCCAACGGCTGTTTTGAGCAAACCACCTCCACCACCTATCCGTTGGTCATGGCGCAGCAGTATTTCCTGTCGCACCAAGGCGTGGATCCCAAGTTGATAGAAATGAGTCGGGCGCTTCTGGAGAAGGGGTATAAACGGTTGATCGGATTCGAATGCAAACAAAAAGGGTATGAATGGTTTGGGGCGGATCCCGGGCACGAGGCGTTGACCGCGTTCGGTCTGTTGGAATTTGTCGACATGTCCCAAGTGCACGGGGTCGATCCCGACATGCTCGCCCGGACGAAGGAGTGGTTGTTGGGAACGAAGGATGGCAAAGGCGGCTTCAAGCGGGAACGGCGATCCCTGCACACTTGGGCCACCGATCCGGATTGTTCCAACGCCTATATCACCTGGGCTTTGCTCGAGGCCGGAGAACCGGTCGCTTCCCTCAAGACTGAAATTGAAGCGGCTTGCAAGGCCGCTTTGGAGAGCAAGAACAGTTATGTCATTGCGCTCGGAGCCAATGTGGCGGCCATTGCCGGGGATCAGGACACAGCCCGAAAATTGATGGATAAATTGACTGGCCTGCAGGCGGCAGATGGTTCGGTGACCGGGGGAACGACCACCATCGTCGCGAGCGGAGGCGAAGCCCTGAAGATCGAGACCACGTCACTGGCCTTGTTGGCCTGGCTGCGAAATCCGGCCTATGCCGGGCAGGTTGAAAAGGGAGTCCAATGGTTGGCCGAGTCCTGTAAGGCCGGTCGGTATGGCTCCACGCAGTCGACGGTCCTGACCCTGCGGGCGATCATCAGCTATGACAAGGCTCGCGCCAAGCCGAAAGCGCCCGGCTCGATCCAGCTTCGCGTTGACGGCCGCATCGCCGGCAGTGAAGTCCCGTTCGACGCTTCCACCCAGGGGGCCATCAAACTGACGGATATTGCCGAACTGCTTGAACCCGGCAGCCATACGGTTGAGATCAGCATGAAAAATGGGGCGGAGATGCCGTATGCGGTGACGGTGAAATACTCAGACGAGAAGCCAGCCTCCAGCCCGGCGTGTTCGGTGGATCTGAACGTCGCGCTGGCCGGGACGAAGGTCAAGGAAGGTTCCGTGACAGAGGCCCAAGTGACGGTCCTTAATCGCATGGACAAAGCCATCCCGACACCCATTGCCATCATCGGGATACCGGGTGGACTTGAAGTTCGGCACGATCAGCTCAAGGAACTGGTGAAATCAGGAAAAATCGCCGCTTATGAAGTGTTGGGTCGGGAAGTGGTTCTCTATTGGCGCATCCTGGATGCGAATCAAAAGGTTGAGCTTCCGTTGAGCCTGGTTGCTGCGATCCCGGGAACGTATACCGGGCCGGCCAGTCGGGCCTATTTGTACTACACCGATGAACAGAAGAATTGGGCGGCACCGCTACAGGTGACTATTTCGGCAAAATAGTCTACCCTACAGAAAATGCCCGCTTTCCTCCATTTTGGGAGGCGGGCGGCCTCGACTGCTGTTGGGTGTTTATCGTTCCGAAAATAAGGGGAACAAAACAGTGGCTGTCTGTGTCTAACGGGTAAGAGAGAGGAGTGCTTCATATGCAAATGCTGTTTCTGAAAGGCTTTTTCCGGCGAAATCCACGGAGCGGGTGGGTCATCAAGATTTTGTTTTTGGGGGCGATGATGAGTTCGATATCATCCGCGCAAGCCGCTTATCTGGAACAGGATAAGGCGGTTGGGCCCTCCATAACGCATCGTGCGCCAGTCCGTCCGATGATCCGGCCCATTCCTGAATCTGAGGCGTCCTTGCGGCAATTGATCCGCCACGTGGAAATCGGGCAACCGATCTATTACCGGCGGTTGACGGTATTCCCCTTGATTCTTCGACGGGAACCCTCGTCAGGGGATATCCGGACCCTGGACGAAGCGCTATCCCATGATTGGATCACCCTCCGAGAGCACGAGGCTGCCCGGGTTCCGGAAATTCGGGTTCGCAATGAATCCCAATTCCCTGTTTTTCTGATGGCGGGTGAAATCATTTCCGGAGGGCGGCAAAATCGAATCATTCGGAATGACACGCTGTTACCCCCCTCTTCGGGGTTCATCGATTTGCCGGTTTATTGCGGGGAAAAAGAACGATGGGCCGGAACCCGGGATGTGTTTTCGAGTCCAAACCGCATGGCGGATCATAGTTTGCGAAAAATGGCGGGAAGCCCCGAATCACAGGATGAGATTTGGCGCGAAATCGATGATAAGCTTGAAAAATCCGGAGTGGCCGCCGCCACCCACGCGTACCAGCAGATTTACGAGGATCGCGGGGTGAACCAGGAATTGAGCCGCGCGACAACGCAATTCAAAAAAATTGTGCGGCGCGATACCGTTGGCGCCGTCTTCGTGGATGGCGATGACATTCTGTGTTGCGATGTCTTCTCGGATCCCGACCTGTTTTCCCGGCTTTGGGAGAAAATCAGCAGGTCCTACGCTTTGGAAACCATTTGGACGAAAGGGAGAATGGGAATCACTCCGGACCGGCCTCCCTTGAAAGATGAACGGTTTCGACCCGGGGTGGGACCGGCTGACATCCGTCGTTTTTTGGGCCGGGTCATGGAGGCGGACATCTGGACCGAAGAGACCTCGGGGATGGGTCGGTTCATCCGCTTACGGGGGGCCGTGACGGGATCGGCCTTGATATGGAGGGATGAAGTGGTTCATGCGGGTATTTTCATGTCGCAACGATACACAACTCAAGGAGAACGGGAATGAAAACCAATGGTAATCCATGGAATGTGGGAATGGTGGCGATGGCTCTGATATGCGCAATGTGCAGTCTGTCATCCGTGCAGGCCTCGGGAATGTTGATTCCCAAGGATGAGGCGATCCCGCCTCTGGCGATCAAGTCCCAGCGGGTGGATATCGAAATCAAGGATGGAGTGGCCTCGGCCCGGATCATTCAGATCTTCAAAAACTCGACGAATCGGGATTTGGAAGCGATCTATGTTTTTCCGTTGCCGGAAAACGCCGCCATTGCTGATTTTGCGATGACCATCAATGGCAAGCGCATGAGCGGTGAATTGGTGGAGAAGGACAAGGCGCGCCAGATTTACCAGGACATTGTCCGGCGAATGAAGGATCCCGGTTTATTGGAACATCTGGGCGGCAATCTGT
>CAZCDO010000175.1:0-8348 GCA_964497135.1 uncultured Verrucomicrobiota bacterium | reverse complement strand
TTTTGATCCCAGGCGCTCATGCGGAAGCCCATCGACTGTTTTTCGAGGGTTTCGCGGTAGGCGGCAAAGAGCTGGATCAGGGTGTTCATAATGGCCCGGTGATCCTCGCGGGTCCGGCCATTGACCTGTTGCTTGAGCCGGCTGAGCGAGCCGAAGGGTTCGATGCGCCCATTCCGGAGGTAGAATTGGCCTTCGGTGATGTAGCCGGTATTGTCGGGCACCGGGTGGGTGACATCATCGCCCGGCATGGTGGTGACGGCGAGGATGGTGATGGAGCCGGCCCCCTCGAAATCGACCGCTTTTTCGTAACGGGAGGCGAGCTGGCTGTAGAGATCGCCGGGATAACCGCGGTTGGAGGGAACCTGCTCCATGGTGATGGCGATTTCCTTCATGGAGTCGGCGAAGTTGGTCATGTCGGTGAGGAGCACGAGGACGCGTTTGCCCTGGAGGGCGAACTGTTCCGCGACGGCGAGAGTGATGTCGGGGACGAGCAGGCACTCGACGACGGGATCGGCGGCGGTATGAATGAAGAGAACGGAGCGGGAGAGCGCGCCGTTTTCCTCGAGGGTATCGCGGAAGAACAGGTAGTCGTCGTATTTCAAGCCCATCCCGCCGAGGAGGATGACATCGACCTCGGCCTGGAGCGCGATGCGGGCGAGGAGTTGGTTATAGGGCTCGCCGGCCCGGGCGAAGATGGGCAATTTCTGGGATTCGACGAGCGAATTGAAAATATCGATCATGGGAATACCGGTACGGACCATTTTGCGGGGAATGATCCGCTTGGCGGGATTGACCGAGGGGCCGCCGATGGGAATGAGGTTGTCCTTGAGGGCGGGGCCGCGGTCGCGCGGTTCGGCGCTGCCGGTGAAAATCCGGCCGAGAAGGGCATCCGAGAACGGCACGCGCATGGGATCGCCGAGGAAGCGGACCCGGGCATCGGTGGCGACGCCCCGGGCGCCGGCGAAGACCTGGAGCGCGACGGTATCACCCTGAAGACGAATCACCTGGGCGAGCGAGGTGCCGCGGCGCGAGGTGATTTCGGCCAGTTCGCGATAGGAGACGGAGGGGGCCTTGAGCGTGACCACATTACCGGCGATGGTCTCGATTCGATGGTACACCTTATGCATGGTCGGTCACCTCCGCGAGCATATCCTGCAAGCGTTTTTCATGTTCTTGAAAGGCCGGGGTGTTGGGGGGGGTCCGGTTCCAGTCGCGGGTGGCCTGGGTGAGGCGCTGGAAGAAGCGGCGGGCGGCATCCTTGTCTTCAAATCGCAGGGCGGCCTCGATGAAGGTGCCAATCGTGGCGAAAACGTGTTGTTGGCGCGGGCCGTCGGTGGCGCAATCGACGGGGTCATACGCATCCTGCTGAAGATAGACGGAATCGAGATACTCGGATTTGAGATAGTGGGTGAAATCGGCGAGGGAGGTGCCTTCTTCGCCGACGACTTTCATCATCTGGTTGATCTCGTTGCCGCGATGGAGGAGGGCGCGGGCCCGGGCGACGCGGCCTTCGTCGACGACACTGGGATATTTGCTCCAACTGTCGAGGGGATCGATGGCGGGATACCGACGGGCATCGGACCGGGCGCGCGAGAGTCCGTGAAACGCGCCGACGACCTTGAGGGTCGATTGGGTGACGGGTTCATCGAAGTTGCCGCCGGCCGGACTGACCGTGCCGCCGATGGTGATGGAGCCGGAGCGTCCATCGCGGAGCGTCACGATCCCGCCGCGTTCGTAGAAGCTGGCGATGACCGATTCCAGGTAGGCGGGAAAGGCCTCTTCGCCGGGAATTTCCTCGAGCCGGCCGGACATTTCACGGAGGGCCTGGGCCCAGCGGGAGGTGGAGTCGGCCAGGAGCAGGACGTTCAGCCCCATCTGGCGATAATATTCGGCGAGGGTCACGGAGGTGTAGACCGAGGCTTCGCGGGCGGCGACGGGCATCGAGCTGGTGTTGCAGATGATGATGGTCCGGTCCATCAAACTTTTCCCGGTCCGGGGATCGGTCAGTTCGGGAAATTCACGCAGGGTTTCGACGACTTCACCGGCGCGCTCGCCGCAGGCGGCGATGACGACGACATCGACGTCGGCATAACGGCTCGTGAGCTGTTGGAGAACGGTTTTGCCGGCGCCGAAGGGGCCGGGGATGCAATAGCACCCGCCGCGGGCCACGGGGAAAAAGGTGTCGACGATTCGGATGCGGGTGACCAGGGGCTCGATCGGCCGCAACCGTTCCGCGTAACAGCGGATGGGGATTTTGACGGGCCAGCGTTGAATCAGGGTGACCTCCCGGGAATCGCCGGATTCCGATTGAAGCCGGGCGATGATCTGGGTCAGGGGATAGGTGTCGGCGGCCGCAATTTCCGTAACGGTATATTTTCCGTGGAGATTGAACGGGGCCATGATGCGATGCTGGAAGATGCCTTCGGGAACGGTTCCGAGCGTGTCGCCGGCAAAAACCGTGTCCCCGGTTTTAACAGAGGGCGTGAACGCCCAGCGGGAATCCCGGGGGAGGGCGGGCAGGTAGGTGCCGCGTTGGAGGAAAAATCCGCATTTTTCGGCCAGACGGGGGAGGGGATTTTGCAGGCCATCGAAAATCTGGGTCAGGAGGCCGGGTCCCAGTTCGACGGAAAGCATTTCCCCGGTGAAATCCACCGGGTTGCCGATGGCGAGCTGGGTGGTGTCCTCGAAAACCTGGAGGTCAGCCTGGGTTCCGCGGATGCGGACCACCTCGGCCATCAGGCGCATTTCGCCCAGGTGGGCGTAGGCCACCTCGTTTTGTCCCACTGCCCCGTCGAAGGCGACGGAGATCATGTTGCCGTTCACCCCGGTGATCGTGCCCTTGGTTGTATTCATGTTCGGTGCCTGTTGGTTGAAGACGGATTAAAGAGTTAGAAGGCGTTCGACCCGTTCGCGGCCCCGCGGTTCGGTCAGGTTCTGCCACCGGAGGACGAGGCCCAACTTGACCGCATAGGCGAGCAAGACGTCGAAGGCAAAGGGGTCGAATCCGGCGAGTGCGTCGGCGCTGTGCCAGCGGATCCGGTCGAGATCGAGTTCGCGCTCGGCCGGCTGGCTGCGGGCGAAGGCGTCGGAGACGTTTTTTTCGAGGGAGAGATCGATGCCCGGGACGGATTGGAGATAGGGGGTTGGATCGGCATTCCGGCGCGCCGCGCGGACTTTGGCGATGGCATTGCGCAGACGGGTTTCGCAATCCCGCCAGGCGGCGCAAAAGGGATGCGCGGGGGGCTGGGTCGGATCCGGATGGAGGACCGCTCCCAGAACCGCCTGATCGGGCGGAGAGAGATGGATGTGACCGAGCGCCTCAAACTGATCGAGGGAAAAGGGGGCGGGGGCCTCCAGGGCGAGGCCGGGCAGAGAGGCGATCAGATAATAATAGTTCATGCCGGGGCGGACGGAGAGGGGGATTTGAAGGCATCGCGGACGATTTCGCCCAACTGGGGGCGAAGCAGGCGGCCGAAGGCTTCGGCCAGGGCCGCGGGCGTGAAATCGTGTTCGACGTGGTCGGCTTTGATGGAGACCTTGAATCCGGCGAGCAAAGAACGGTCGCCCTGAAGAGTGAGACCCTGGGCGAGAGCGTCGCGGAATTGGCTCATGAAATAGGCGGTTAATTGTTGCTGCTGGGCGACGGGGACCAGGAGTTCAATGGGGCGGGGATTGGGAGACTGAAAATAGGCGCGGACGACTTCAGCGAGAAGGTTTTGGAGCGTCTCAGGCGTGAGGGCGGATTCGATTTTCCGGGCGGCGAGTCGCTGGAGGGTTTCCGCGAGGGTTTCCTGGAGGCCTAAAACGATATCCCGTGCGGCCTGTTGGAGGGCGCTGATGGAGCGTTCCCGCGTTTGAGCGGCCTGTTCCTCGGCGGTTTTGCGAATTTGGCCGGCTTCGGTTTGGGCATTAGCCAGCAGGCGGGCCGCCTGGGTTTTGGCTGATTCGACGATTTGCCGGGCTTCCGCCTGGGCCTTGTCGACGCCGTCCTTCTGGATCCGGTCCAAGAGACTTTGAAGTTCATCCGCCATAAGACACATCCCGGGTTGAAAGGCCTGGGTCGATTCAATGGAATATCGACCGCAAATTGAAGCTGAAAAATGTAACTAAAATAAGGCGACAGAACAAGATTATTTACCAGAAAAAATCACAGCCAGAAGGCGCAGAGCAGGCCGGTGACGATGAGGGCGCCGAAGGCGGGGACCAGGTAGCGGCGCAGGTCGGCACTGCCGAAGAGGATGGCAATGCCGCCTTTCATCGCGGTGTTGGCGGTTGCCGCCAGAAGGATGCCCTGTCCGGCCAGGTTGACGGAAATATCCCCGTCCCGCGCCAGGTTGGCCATCGAGAGGGAGATGGCGTCGACATCGGCCAATCCGGCCACGATGCTGGAAATATAGATTCCGGTGTCACCGATAAACACCTGGGCCGCCTTGGCCAGCATCAGGATGACTCCAAACAGGACGCCGAATTTGATGGCCGCCCAGATTTCCAGCGGGTTGGAAGCGGGGACCATGCTGGATTCGCCGCTGCCATGGTCCTGCTTGCGCAGGAACCAGATCATGGCCAGACCGGATAAAATGCCGACAGTCATTGCGGCGCCGAGGGGGGCGACCAGATGGAGCCCGGTTTCGCGGTGGACGCCGGTGCAGATAACCAGGATCCGGGCGTACATCAGGGTGGAGGCGATGACGATGGCCAGGCTGAAGGCGGCGGAGAGATGGGGATCGCGCCGACTGCGCCGCGAAAAGCCGATGGTCAGGGCCGTACTCGAGGCCAGGCCGCCCAGGATGCCCGAGGCGGCGATGCCCTGGCGGGACCCCAGAATTTTGATCAGCGTATAACCGAAGAGGTTCACTCCGGCGATCAGGATGACCATAATCCAGATGGTATGGGGATTTAAAACCTTCAAGGGGCCCATGGCTTCATTGGGCAGGATCGGCAGGATGATCAGCGTGATGACCCCAAACTGGAGGGTGGCCATGATGTCCTCATGGCCCAGACGGCCGGCGAGATTTTCGAGGGGCCGCTTGGCGGACAAAAGGAGGGTGGTCATCACGGCTGCTGCTGCGGCGAAAATCGATAGATCCCACCAGGCCAGGGCGCCGAAGAGGAAGGTGAGCAGGGCGGAGACTTCGGAGGTGATGCCCGGCGATTCCAGTGAACCGGTGAGTTGATAGGATTTAAGGACAAAGGCGGCGACGATGACGAAGGCCACCAGAAAGGTCAACGGGGCGAACAAATCCTGGATCATGGCGGCGGCACAGCCCAGCAGGCCGATCAAGGGAAAGGTTCGGATCCCGGCGAAAATCCCGCCCTTTTCCCGTTCGCGCTCGGCCCCGACGAGCAAGCCCAGCAGGAGCGCGATCCCGAAGCGCTTGAAAAGGACCGCAAGGTCCGGCATGAAACCCGGCTCGATATCCATGGAATTCCCCCTGAAAAATTGGGTTTAACGACGGTTAGATTAGTTTGAAACGGGGATAGGGGTCAATGTTGAAAAAGAGGCGCAAAATGGGCGCGAAGTTCGGCGCTGAAATCGCGCCGGAGATAGCGGTCGATCCGCGCCCGTTGTCCGGCGAGAATGGCCCGGCGGAGAACGGGATCCCGGGCGACACGTCCCAGGGTTTCGGCGATCAGGGCGAAGTCGCGATCCGGGAACAGGACTCCGGCGCCATCGAGGGTTTCGGGAATGGCGGCTCGGGCGAGGGCCAAAACCGGGATATCATTACGCATGGCTTCCAACAAGGGAATGCAAAAGCCCTCGTGATCGCTCAGGCAGAGAAACAGGTCGGCCTCCGAATACCGCCGATCCAGTTGGGCTTGGGAAACATTGCCGGTGAATTCGACGCCATCCAATTGCATTTCGCAGACCATGGATTGAATCAAGGTCCGGTACCGTTCCATGCCAATGAAGGAGCCGATATGGACCAGTTGCGAATGGGGCTCGACATACTTTTGAAACCAGCCGAAAGCGAGGACGAGGTCATCGATTTTTTTATTGGGCGCACACCGGCCGACAAACAGAATCGAAATTCCCTTTTGGGGGTTTTCGCAGGCCGGCCGGTGCCGGGGTGGCGGAGCGGGGGGGAGATTGAGAAAGAGAGGAAAAACGGCAACGGGCGGATAACCGAGGGCTTCCAGTTCGCAGGCGTTAAAGCGGCTGTCGGCGAGGTTGACGGTGGCCACCCCGGCCAGCGCTTTGGCCTGTTGAAGGCCGACGGAAAGCCAGTGCGCGGTGTAGGGCGAGACCAGACGGAAATAGGCGGGGGGGGTGATGTTGTGGTAGAGCAGGGCTTTGCGGACCGGCAGGCGGGCGAAGAGCTCATTCAAGGGGGAGCCCACCGACAGGTGGAGCAGGACGATGTCCTCCGGCCGGGCGATGGGCACATACTCGTTGACGTCCCGGGCTTCGTGGCGGAGGGCGGGCAGGATGCGGCGTCCTTCGCAGAAAATATCCGAGGTGAATCCCCAACTCCGGAAGAGGGTTCGGAGCAGAAGCGCTTCGTTGCTGATGGCGTCACCGGTACTGAATCCGGCCACCCATTGATGCAGGCTGGGCATACTCACAGGACTCCGGGATGGGGGGGGAGGGGGATGCCGCGCGATTTTATTTTTTCGCGGACCGTCGGATTATGGGGGTCAGCTTCGAGCGATTTTTTCCAGTAGCGGATCGCCTCGGCCTCGCGGTTAAGGGCGTGGAGCACATCGCCCAGGTGGTCGGCGACGGTGGGATCGCCGGGCATCAGGTTCCAGGCGCGTTGGATATCCTGGTGGGCCGCGGGGAACCGGCCGGCGCGGAAATGGATCCAGCCGCGGGTGTCGAGAAAGGCGGCATTTTTCGGTTCGATTTTCAGGGCGCGGTTGGCGTAGTCGAGAGCGGTATCGAGCCGGATATTCCGGTCGGCCCAGAGATAGGCGAGGTAATTGAGGGCGATGGGGTTGTCGGGGGCGAGGGTGAGATGTTTTTCGAACAATTCGGCGGCGCGGTCGAAGTCGCCATCGCGTTCGGCGGCGACGGCATACCAGAAATAAAAAGTCTGGAGAAACCGGGACCGGAACTCGGGCTGGATCCGGTCGAAGCCCCGTTCGGCTTCGGCGAAGGCTTCCCGGGCGCGGCCGAAATGTCCGAATTGGATTTCGAGCAGGCCGCGGAAGGTGTTGAGGGCGGGATTTTGGGGGAGGCGTTGGAGCCCCTCGTCCAGGATCGGGTTGGCGGCCGGCGGATTGATTTTCAGGAACAACGCGGCGAGGACCAGGTAGGGTTCCGGTTGAGGGGGGGCCTGGGCACAGGCGGTACGATAATGTTTTTCGGCGCCGGCGAAGTCGCCGGCGGCTTCGAGGGCTTCGCCCAGGCGAAGATGGGCGAGCGGATTGTCCGGCTGACGGATCAGAATGGCCTCCCATTTTGCGCGGGCCTTTTGGGGTTCGTCCCGCAACGCGTAAAGCGTGGCCAGGACTTCCTTGACGGCCATGTTTTCGGGTTGATTCTGTTCGATTTGCTGGAAGCAATGAAGGGCTTCGGGAACGCGATTGCGGTTGAGGAGTGTTTTGCCGAGCCCTTCGTAAACCTGGAGCAGGGGGATCGGATCATGGACCTTGTCGAGGCCGGCATCGAGGATGGCGAAGGCGGCAGAGAGCCGGTCGCGGTCGAGTTCGATGGCGGCGGCTTTGACGTAGCCCTCGGGCTGGTGGGGCGCTTCGCGGATGACGCGGCGGAACGTTTTCAGGGCTTTGGCGGTTTGACCGTCGGCGAAATACACATGTCCGAGCAGAATCAGAGCGGGCAGGGGCGGGGGGGTATTGCGGACCACGCGTTCGAGGAGCGGGAGGGCCTGGTCGTAGCGCCGTTCCATGACGTGGAGCGCGGCCAGTTGGAGGGCCAGGGGGGTGTAATCGGGATCGCGGTCAGCCGCCTGTTGAAAATGGGCGATGGCCGTCTCGGGCTGGTTATCGGCTTCGGCCAGAAAGGCCAGCACATAGCTGGTCCAGGCGTCGGCTCGGCGGATTTCAGCCGACGACAAAGCGCCATCAGGCGGGTTGGAGGCACGAAACACCCCAACCCCCTGACACCCGGTGAATAACAGGGATAACGCAAAAAAGATAAATGCGGCCCTGCCTGGCATGGCCTGGCCTTATTTTTTCTTGTGACGGGCGGACCGGCAACGTTTGCGATACTTGTGTTTCGCCATTTTTGCCCGGCGTTTTTTCTTAATCGAACCCACAGGATGCTCCTTGCTTGTTACTCGTCCCCAATTCCATGAACGCTCAGGGAATTACTTTGCTCAAAGGAAGTTCCACTATACCTTCAGTGCCTTCGCGTTTCAACTGCGGAATGATCTCCCGGACCACTT
>CAZCDO010000174.1:1436-8354 GCA_964497135.1 uncultured Verrucomicrobiota bacterium | reverse complement strand
GTCTGTTGATGTTGCAACTCCTCTCCGGAGAACCCGGGCATTCCACGGATTGGCTCGATCCCGTCGACGAAGCCAGCGTGGTCTTTACCCACTGCGGCTCAGGCTCCTGGTCGCTGGCGGAAAAACCCGAGACCATCCGCCTCGCGTCCGTACGCCTGATGGGCCAGGGAGTCTGTTCGCTCTTCACCGCCAAGCCGGGGCCTGTCACCCTGGTGAACATCACTCCCCAACCGGATGCTTACTGGTGCGGAATTCTCGAAGGCATCGCCGAACCAACCGAGATGGTTTTCCCCGGAAATCCAGTTCGGGTCCGTTTCGGCCAGCCCGTCGCGAAACTCATTCCTTGGATCCATGAAGCCGGTTTGGGCCATCATTGGATGATCGGTTACGGACATCATGCCGAGGCGCTTCGCACATGGGCTAAACTGGCCGGATCTTCTCTGCGCATCGTCGAACCTCCGCCTTGACTTCCGGAGGTCGTCACGTCAGTCTTTTTCGACGTGACCAGCTTGGCGAGTCAGGTCGGGGAAAAAGGGGAAAGATGAACAGAAGACAACTTCAAGCCGCATCGGAACAAGCGCGTAAACGGGCGGCCCAATTGGGCGAGGCCAGCGACATAGCCGCCGTCGATGAGCGGGTCGAGCTGTGCCGCCATTCAGGCCCGACCGTTCGCCGGGCCGCCGCTTCGGCCTTGGGCAAGCCCATGACCAATAAACAACCGATATCGAGCCCCCTGTGATGACTAAACTCGAACGCGTTCTCGCCACCCTCAACCACCAGCCGGTGGATCGCTGTGCCGTGCTCGAGCAGCTCAGTTATAATCCCGGGGTCATCGCTGATTGGACGGGAAAGCCGATCCGGGGTTTTGAATATACCCTCGATGACATTTGTGAAGTCATCCGCCAGACGTGCGATCTCGCCATGCCCCCCGTCGCGCCGCGCGGGACCGCACGGATTGAAAGAGACGACGGATTTGTCGTTCAAAACGACAACTGGACCACCTGGCATATCAGCCGGCCCTTTTCCGATGAACAGGGGGCCGCCGATTGGTTAAAGCGCCTGACCACATCCCTGCGCGAAACACCCTTCGATGCTCAACGCGCCCGCGCGGACTATCGCCACTGGATGCTCGATCTGCAATCCAAGATCGGCGACACCGTCATTCTCAACTTCAGCGCCACCTGGTTTTGCCATCCATTCGACAGCATGGGCCTTGAGATTTACACCTTTTTCCAACTCGCCTACCCGGAAGTGCTGAAGGAGTTTCTGGACACCACGCTGGACAGCGAACTCCGGCGCGTTCATGCCGTGGCGGATCCCGCCTTGTCGCCGGTCATTCTGATCCCCGAGGATTTCGCGACGAAACAAGGTCCGATTTTCTCGCCGGACTTTTTGAACGAATATCACTATCCCTATGTCAATCGACTGACGGACGCCTGGCATGAGCACGGGGTCAAGGTTCTCTATCATAGCGACGGGAATTGGAAACGAGTGATTCCTGATCTTAAGGCCTGTGGCGTTGATGGATTTTATTGTCTTGAAAAAAACTGCGGTATGGATGGCGTGGAACTCAAGAATCAATGGCCCGAACTGGTCTGGGCGGGAAGCATTGATGGGGTCGATTTACTGGAACGCGGCACACCGGGCCAGGTGAAAGCAGAAGTGACCCGCCAGATCCGGGAGAGCCGCGCCTTGGAAACCGGCGGATTCTTCGTCGCCAGTTCGAGTGAAATCAACCCGCCCATACCCCCGGCCAATTTCCGGGCCATGATCGAAGCGGTGCATGAGACCCAACACGCCTGACCGTCAATCGAAGGTAACAATAAACCGTGGGGCGCTCGGTCGTTGGAGCCGGCTTTTCGCTCCTCCCTCCCCCCGGCGCGGGGGAGGGAGGGGTGAGGGGACGCATCTGCGTTTCGTTGCACAACACGCCCAAAAGGTGGTACCCCTATAACAGTACTCAATCGATATTGGCCCGCCCTTCTCTGTGGAGGGCGTCTGGAGAGGGAGATCAGCGGATGCCGGGCGCAGAGGCCCGGCCTACAACAACGGGGAATCGGGTTGGGGCAAAGCCCCGCCGGGGGCGGTTTATTACCGAAAAAGCGAATGAGCACCGAATCGCAGAGGCTCCGACCCGCGCCGGATTACCAGTTTTTCCATTTCCATTGTCCCCGTCCCTCCCGTATGATGGGAGCTTGATTTAACCCAGCTAGCGGGAGATCGCACCATGCCTGACAAACCAACGAACCGCCGTTCCGCGCATTATCATCTGCGTTTCCAAATTCTGCCGGGCCCCAACGCCGCCGCCGATGCGCGGGCACTCGTCGCCTTCTGCCACTCCCACGGGATCGAAGAAGTGGCTCTCTTCATCGCCGCCGAGGAATGGAATAACGGGTTGCTCTCCCGCCGGGAAGAGGATCGCTGGTTCAATGCCGTGCGCACAGCCAAAACCATCCTCGATCGCGCGGGGATCATCACCAGCCTGAATCCCTGGATGACCGTCCTGCATTGCGACCGCGGCCGCACTTTCCCCAAAGAACGCCCGTTCGAACCCACCGTTTCTCCGCTTGGGGAAGTGGCCAAAGCGTCCGCCTCATTCAACGACCCCCGCTGGCGCCGCTATGTCACCCGCCTCTATGGTCGCTTCGCCCGTCTCGGATTCCGCGTCATCTGGGTCGAGGACGATTTCCGCTTCCACAACCATGCCCCCCTCTTCTGGGGCGGGGGTTTCGAAAAGTCCATCCTGGACCGTTTCTCCAAAAGCCTGGGCCGAAAAGTATCCCGACCCGAACTGGTCAAAGCCCTTCTTAAGCCGGGCCGCCCTCACCCCTGGCGCAAACTCTGGATGGCGACCTGGCGCGCCATCCACCTGGAAGTCGCCCGGGAATTGGCGGATGCCGTCGCCCGGAATATGCCCGGGGAAACCCGCATCGGACTGATGACCTCGGGTCCCGCCGCCCACAGCATCGAAGGCCGGCGCTGGAAAGAGTTCTTCGCCGCCTTCAGCATCAATGGGAAAGTCGCCCACCGCCCCCACTACGGACCTTACACTGAAGCCGCCGGCCGGGATAAACCCTACTCGGTCATGATGCTTGACCTGCAAAAGAACTTCCGGCCAGCCGGTACCGAATCGGCACCTGAAGTTGAGAACTTCCCCTTCACCACCTGGGCCAAACCCGATGCTCAAACTTGGTCTGAAATGGCCTTGTGCAATTTCTTCGGGTCCGACGCCCTGTTGCTGGATGTCTTCCCGTTTTCCGGTAATCGGCCCCAGGCGGATCCCGGTATCGGCGCCCTCTTGAAGCAAAGTCGTCCAAGCCTCGATTGGATTTCCGCCCGCTTCAGCCCCGACTGGCAAACCACCGGGGTCAACCTGCCCTGGCGCGAAGATGCCGAAGAACGCGCCCATCTGCCACCCGGCGCCAATATGTACAGCTTTTACTCGCTGCCCTTCAGCGGTGGCTTTTTCTTCCTGAACTTCGGGGTCCCCACCTGTTTTCAATCCGGCGCGGTCAGCGCCCTGTTTGGTCAGGTCGCCTCGGTTCTCGATGACGATCAAATCAATGATCTTCTCTCCCGCGGCCTGATTCTCGACGGGGAAAGCGCTCAAATTCTCCAACATCGGGGATTCGGCGATCTGTTGGGCTGTGAAGTCCAGGCCCTGGTCAACCGCGAAGCGGAAACCTATGCCATCGAAAAAGTGGTTCGGTCGATTCCCGGAGTCGACCGCGGCTTCTATATGAATGCAAACCTGGTGCCCCGGATGGCCCGGATTCAACCCCACCGGGAAGCTGTGGAATGGTCCACGATCCTGCGGCCCGACCAAAGCCGATTCGGCTCCGCGCTCTCGGTCTTTCGGAACCGGCTCGGGGGCCGGGTGGTCACCTATGCCACACCCAACCCCGCGAGTCTGGCCGGACATGATTGCCGGCGCCTGCTGGCCCAAGCGGCCGTCCGGTTTGCCGCAGGGCCGAAATGGGACGCTCCAACCGTTCGTGGGGGAGCCTTCATGATCCCGATCTTCTTCCGGCGCGGCACGGATGCCCGCCTGGTCATCCATAATGGCGGCGTCGATCCCGCTATCCCCGTATGGGAAGGACCCCGAAGCTGGGGTCGCCCTTCCACCGTCACCGTACTCGCCCCTCTCGCCAAACCCCAACCCGCCCGCGCCCTGAAAATCGCCTCACCGGCAGGATCCGGCTGGACCTTGGATCGCCCCCTACCCCATCACGGATTTGCGGTTTGCGAGTGGTGAGAGGACACCCAGGCCAGACAGTAGGGGCTTAGGCTTTAGGCCTCGCATGCCCTTGCATTTGGAGTAATGCGTCATCCTTAATTTCAGAGGTGGGGGGCGAGGTCCCTCTCGCCCGCTTGGAATTAATGGACGACACGGAGATCGTCCCTAATTGGCGAAAACGGGCTGTGTTATCAGCCATTTCTATCCGTGAGATCCGTGCCATCCGTGGTTAATTTCGTCCCTTTACGGCGGGGATCAGTGATGGCGGCCGCCCAGGCACTGACCCGCCGGCGGCCAACCGTCACGGGAACTTCCGCCGGATTGAAAACCACCCAGAAATCCTCTTCTGTAATCGTTTCAATGCGGGTATTCAAATAGGTATCCATGGCCAGAACTTTACCCGACCCGACGCCCAACACAAGCCGGATGTTTAAATACCACGGTTTTGCCCTCTGGTACCGCTTTAAAATTAATGAATAGTGACCAAATCGTCACTTTCTTATCTGTCTTTAAATAAACACCTTACATCTTTAAAATTCGCCGCATAATCCAGTCCTAAAAAAATGGACTTGAACGATGGATGAGCCCATGATAGTAATTTCGGCTACTTCACGGCAGAGAAGCCCGCTATCAACGCCTAACAATCGGAATCCAATATGGGTTGGTTTACAAAAAAACAGGCGCCGGCCGTTCCGGTTGAACAGCCTACTCAGGAAATTTGGACTCAATGTCCGGCCTGTAAGGCCCATGTTTCCAAGGAAGAATGGGAAAAGACCTTCAAAGTCTGCCCCCGTTGCAATTTCCACGAAAGAATCACCGCCCGGGAACGGGTCGACCTGCTGATCGACCCCAAAACATTTACGGAATTGTTCCCTAAAATCAAGCCGTCCGATCCACTCGGATTCGTGGACGGCAAGGGCAAATATTCGGACAAAATCGAGGAAGCCCGTCAAAAAACCGGGATGAACGAATCGGTCCTGACCGGATTTGGCCGGTTGAGCAAGATCAAGGTGGCCCTGGCAGTGATGGACTTTCGGTTTCTGGGCGGCAGTCTGGCCGGCAGTACGGGCGAAAAAATCCTGTTGACCTCGACCTTCGCCCTGAAACACCGATTGCCCTACATTATTGTGTCTGCTTCCGGCGGGGCACGGATGCACGAGGGGATTATCTCCCTGATGCAAATGGCCAAAACCTGCGCGGGAATCGCCCGGCTTCAGGATGCGAAGATCCCGTTCATTTCCGTCCTCACCGACCCCACAACCGGCGGAGTTTCCGCCAGTTTCGCCATGGTCGGCGATATCCACATCGCGGAACCCGGCGCCCTCATCGGATTCGCCGGGCGCCGCGTCATCGAGGAAACGATCAAACAAAAACTGCCCGATGACTTCCAAAAGGCCGAATACCTGCTGGATCACGGATTTGTCGATCTGATCGTTCGGCGGGATCAAATGAAGCAAACGATCGCCTCCTTGCTCAGGTACTACCGTCGATAAAGCGCCAACGCCCCCTTCCCAACACCCTACAAAGAGTGGATGTTATGAATTTGGAATTCGAAAAAGCGATTTCTGAACTGGACGAAAAAATAGCGGCCCTGCCCGCCCAAGACCGGACTCCCCAACAAACTGCGGAGTTCGAAAAACTTCAGAAGGCGAAAGAGGCCGGCCTCAAGGATCTTTATTCCGCCCTGACCCCTTGGCAGACCGTCCAAGTCGCCCGCCATCCCGAGCGACCCCTCATCCAGGATTTCATCGCCGGGCTCTTCTCCGAATTCATCGAATTACATGGAGACCGGCTTTTCGGCGACGATCACGCGATTGTGGGCGGTTTTGCCACCCTGGATACTTGGCGGGTCATGGTCATCGGCCATCAAAAAGGCCGGGGAATCGATGATAATCTCAAATTTAATTTCGGCATGGCCCGGCCCGAAGGCTATCGTAAGGCCATGCGGTTGATGCACATGGCCGAAAAGTTCCGGGTTCCCGTCGTCTGTTTCATCGATACACCCGGCGCCTATCCCGGCGCGGATGCCGAAGAACGAGGCCAAGCCGAGGCCATTGCCCGCAACCTCATGGAAATGTCCGCCCTTAAAACACCGGTCATCGTGGTTGTCACCGGTGAAGGCGGAAGCGGGGGGGCCTTGGGAATCGGCGTGGGCGATGTCCTGCTCATGTTATCCAATGCCGTTTATTCAGTGATTTCACCCGAGGGATGCGCCTCAATCCTCTGGCGCGATGGCACCAAGGCGCCCGATGCCGCCGCCGCTCTCAAAATCACCGCGCCGGCCCTTCTGAAACTCAAAGTCATCGATGAAATCGTCCCCGAACCGGTCGGCGGCGCGCACCGCGATCCCAAGGCCGCCATCGCCACGCTGCGTAAGTCGTTGATCCGTAACCTCGACAGCCTGACCCATACGTCCACTGGAAAACTGTTGAAACGGCGGTTCGAAAAATACGCCCGTATCGGCAGTTATTGAGTTCTCACCCTTAAACTGGAGATAACAACATGCCCCGTCCGCGCAAAATAAAAACTGACGTCTCCCCGACCCCGACCCCCGCCTCAAGCCACCGGATTCCCCTGCGGATCACCGATACCACCCTGCGCGATGCCCATCAATCGCTCTGGGCCACCCGCATGCGAACCACGGATATCCTCAAGATCATCGATACCATCGATTCCGTCGG
>CAZCDO010000174.1:0-1336 GCA_964497135.1 uncultured Verrucomicrobiota bacterium | reverse complement strand
GAGACCATGATCGCCATCTTCGCCGAAACCGATTACAACGCCAATCTCGACCAGGATGCCCTGCGCAAGATTTGCAAGTATTTCATGGAACTCGCGCCCAGCCGCAGACCCGATGACAGCCAGGCCCAGAATATCATCGACCCCGAAGTGCTCCTGCATCATATCCCGGGCGGCATGATCTCCAATCTGCGTTCTCAGCTCCAACAGCAGAACGCGCTCGACAAGCTCGAGGAGGTTTTCGCCGAGCTCCCCCGCGTCCGGGCCGACCTCGGGTATCCTCCCCTCGTCACCCCCACCAGCCAGATCATCGGCATCCAAGCCGTCATGAATGTGCTCGCCGGCAAACGCTATGAGCTCGTTCCCCAGGAAATCAAGGAGTATGTCCGGGGCCAATACGGCCGCTCCCCGGCCCCGATCAACCCCGCCGTCAAGAAGGCCATCCTCGGATCCGACAAGGAAATTACCTGTCGCCCGGCCGACCTGATGCAACCCATGTTGCCCAATGCGACGGAAGGAATCGATCCCGCCCTGATCCATAACGAGGAAGATATCATCTCCTATTGCCTCTTCCCCCAGCCGGCCCTCGATTTCTTCAAATGGCGCCATCTGCCGCCGGAAGAGCGCCCGCCGTCACCGGCCGCCCTGGAACGCAAAAAACAGGATGTTGAGCTGAAGGAAGAGGAAAAACCGGCCCCGCCGCCCCGCGCCTTCCTGGCCCCCAGCGATTATGAGGCGCTCCATGAACTGATCAATCGCGTCCATGATCTCAAGTTGAACGAATTGACCATCCGGCGGGACGATCTGGCCCTGACCCTGAAAGCCGATGGAGTCGCGCCGGATTCCACACCCACCGCGCCGGCCAAAGCTGCGGCCACAGCGTCGGCCAAGCCTGCCCCGAAAGCGGTGCACGCTCCGAAAGCCGCGGCCCCCGCCGCCGCCCCGGCAGTCGATACCGCACTGACGATCAAGGCGCCTTTGGGCGGTAATTTCTATGCCTCCGGCGGCCCCGGCAAGCCCCCCTTCGTGAAAGTCGGGGATGTTGTCAAAGCCGGCCAGCCCGTGTGCATCGTGGAAGCCATGAAACTTTTCAATGAAATCAAGGCGCCGTGCGATGCCAAGATCACTGGGTTCCTCGTCGAACCCGGCAAGCCGGTCAAAAAAGACGATCCCATGATCGCGTACGAGAAGGTCTGATCGGCCGATTCGTTTGAACCCCAGCCGGTGTCGGACACCCCGCGCCGGCATTAGATTCTCCCGCGGCACCCGTAGCTCAATTGGACAGAGCTTCTGACTTCGGATCAGAAGGTTACAGGTTCGAGCCCTGTCGGGTGCGCCA
>CAZCDO010000173.1:0-8382 GCA_964497135.1 uncultured Verrucomicrobiota bacterium | reverse complement strand
GACCAGCAACACCTGATCCGGCGGCAGTAAGGTGCGATACAATGCGGCCACGACAGCCGAATCGATTCCGCCGGATACCCCGACCGTCACGGTCCGAATCCGGCGGGCGTCCATGAATTTACGGGTTCCATAGGCCAATGCCGCGTAAATCAGGGATACATCGTCGTCTTTTAGATCGATCGCTTCGCCGAATGACGCCGAAACTTCCAGCGGAATACGCCGGGTCAGAACCCCCTCGGTGAACGGCGCAGGCCCCTTGACCTGCCCTCCGCACCCGTCATAAATACAACTGGACCCGTCAAAGGTAAAAACCGTTTTGCCGTTGTCCTGGATGCCGACGTTATTGACATAGGCCAGAGGCCGTCCCAATTCAGAGGCAATTTTATTAAACACCCGGTTGCGCTTGTGATTCTTGTTCAAGGTAAACGGAGAACAACTGATATTGATAAATAGATCGGGATTCTTTTCACCCATCAGGCGCAAGGGCGAGATGGCATAGTCGAGGTCCCAGGCGTCCTCGCACAAAATGCAACCCAAACGCAATCCCCCAACCGCTACCGGACGGATCAGGTCGCCCACCGGCCGGTTTTCCTCAAGCGCCAGCTTGCGGATGTCAAAGAAATGGCGGCTGTCGTCGAACTCCCGGTAATTGGGCAACAGAGTTTTAATCACAAAGGGATACAAGCCATTTTCAGGCCCCACAAAACGGCCTTCGTGGGCCACGAACAACCCGTTATATTTGCGAACCCGGCCATCCTCGTTGCGACGGGACCAATCCATCGCCACATTCCCAAAAATCACCGTGATATTCCTCGCCGCATCCCTCACTCGCTCGCCCGCCGCCTCGCAATCCCGTAAAAAGGCTTCGCGTTCCCATTCATCCCCAATCAGGTATCCGGGAATCGCCATTTCCGGAAAAACCACCAGATCGGCTCCCGCGCTCCGCGCCGTCGCCACGGCCGCCATCATGCGCTCCGCATTGTCGGAAGGACAGCCGGGCAAGACGTCCATCTGGATCAGACTAACCGTAATCTCCCGAGGTCGTTTCATCCGCTCTTTTCCTCCAGGTCCGCATGAGACTTGTCAGCGGACCGAATTCGAGTTACTATAAATCCGAATGAAGCGTAAAGTACAGTGTCAAATCGTCATCACCACCTTGCCGAACGCCCGGCAGGCCAAAAGCCTCGCCCGTCGTCTGGTTGAATCCCGTCTCGCGGCCTGCGTCCAAGTCGCCCCCATTCACAGCGTGTATCGCTGGAAACAGGCCGTCGAAACCGCCGCCGAATATCGACTCGACGCCAAAACCGCCACCGCCCGCGTCCCCGCCCTGATCGCCTTCATCCGCCGGAATCATCCTTACGAACTGCCCGAAATCATTAACCATCCCATTTCCAGCGGCACGCCGGAGTACCTCCGATGGATTGCCGAGGAGTCCGGCCCCCTCCCATGAAATCCCCCCTCCCTCCCCCTTCCGTCTCTGGAATCCTCCCCTGGACCCGCTCCTGTTTTGTCTGTGGCGCAGAAAACCCACACGGGCTCCATCTCCGGTCCCATTTCGACGGCCAGCGGGTCTCGCTCCGATATCATCCCCGTCCCGCTGATCTCGGCTACCGCCATATCATTCACGGCGGAATCACCAGCACCCTTCTCGATGAAGTCATGACTTGGTCCGCCATCCTGGCCTCCCGTCGCATGTGTGTCGCCGCCGAGTTCACCACCCGCCTCAAAAAACCCATTTCGCTCGGCATGAGTCTGGTTTTCAATGCCCAGGTCAGCCGGGCCGGTTCAAAACTGGTTCTCACAGCCGGCGAAGTCCTGACCGACTCCGGCGAACTCCTCGGCGGCGCCGAGGGCAAATACCTGCCCATGCCCCCGCAGCAGTTCGCGCTCTGCCAGACCGATTTCATCGCGGATCCCTCCGCGATTCCCTTATCCGCCATTTTATCACCCTCGGAAGGGATGCGTTCCCATGGCCCGGCCTGAACCCTCCGTAACCGCATTATTCGATGAAACTCGGCACCGGCTCCGAAAATTAACCCGCCGGATCGAACGCCAAACCAAAGAACTGGCGCGACTCTCGCTCTTCCTTTTGGAAACTGACGACACTCCCCCGGATCGCATCGCCTCCTGGCTCAAGGCCCAGGGCTTCTCGTCCGGTCCCGATGGACAGTTTCTCCCGCGCCCCTCGGTCGAACGATTCCGACGCGGTGAAACCGCCGCCTCTCCTGAACTCGCCTATTTCTGGCCTGAAAGCCTTAAGGACGCTCCCCTCCTCCGCGCTCATTTCCATGCGCTCCGCCATCTGGCGGGTCCGATGGCGAAACTGGTCGAACAATTGGGCGGACTTCCCCAATACATTTACTTCCACGACGCCTGTAATGGCGTCATCACCTATCCCCATATCGACTCTCAGGGAATCATTCCTCCCGATTTCGACTGGAAAACCTATTATCCCTGGCAAGTCGCAGGCCCCGAAGCCAACCCCCTGCGCTCGTTCCAATGGGTTACCCCGTCCGCCAACTTCGGAGCACAGGGCCCCTTTATCATCGGGGCCCTCCCGATTTATCGGGACGATGAGTGCCTCGGAATCTGGTGCATGGATATCCCTCTTGACCGCTTACACGCCGCGCTCTTTCCCGTTCCGCCTCCGGCCGACGCCCCCCTTTTCGTCATCGATGGACAGGGCCGTATCGTTCTTCATTCCGAATTCGGTCCCGTCGTCTGCCCCAAAGATCGACTTTTGATCTGGAAACCGCTGGCTTTGTTAGGTGGAGAGTTCGCCCATCTCGATCCCGCTCAACTTCAAGCCGAAGGCCGGGGAAAAAGACATATCGTCGATGGCGACGGGCACATGGTGAGTATCGCATTTGACAGCATGCCCAACCTCAACTGGATTCTCATCGGACTCGCTCCGATCCCCGAACCGGCGGCAAAAGTTATTTCCCCCCCAAATCTTCCGCCGGACCCCGATCTTTTCAGGGAAACCCTGGAACTGTGCATTTCGCAAGCCCAAATGTTAAAAGGATGGGAACAATCCTATCAAACGCTCGTCAGCCGGTTCTCTGCCGTCTTTTTTTCCCTGGCCCCTTTCCCCACGTTCACCACGCTCTATGTCAGCCCACAAGCCGAACAACTCTTCGAATATTCCCCCCGGGATTTCATCGACAATCCCCATTTGTGGAGTGAATTGATTTTGCCGGAGGATCTCCCTGAACAGGAGCGAAAGGTTGTCGAATTCCTGGCGAGTGGCAACCCCTATAATTCGGTCTACCGGATTCGAACCCGGTCGGGAGCGATAAAATGGGTCCGGGAAGAGGCGGTTTTGATTCGGGATCGTTCCGGCACCCCCCAATTAATCCAGGGGTTTCTTTTCGATATTACCGATCAAAAGACCACTGAAGAAAATCTGCGCATCCGCGAATTCGAAATTCGATCCCTGTCCGATCGCCTGCTTGAATTACAGGAAGTCGAGCGTCGGAATATCAGCACGGTCCTTCATGACCACATGGGCCAACTCTTGACCCTGGCCCGGCTCGAAATCGAGGGCCTTAAAATCTCGCCAAAAGACACCAACTGCCGGAATCGCTGCTTGGCCTTGATCGACGATTCGTTGAAAGCGGTGCGCAATCTGGCCTCCTCACTTCACCCCCCGTTTCTCGACGACCTGGAGTTGCCGCAAATTATCGAACTGGTCATCGATCATTTTAAATATGGCGCCCACTTCTCCATCTCCCTGTATTGCGATCCAGCCCTCCCCTCCATCGCTCCAACTCTAAAAACCGTTTTGTATCGCGTCGTGGGAGAAGCCCTCACCAATGTGGTCCGGCACTCCGATGCCCGATCGTTCGAAATCCGACTGCAATCTGCCTCGAACCCGCCGGGACTGGCCCTGACCTTCCGCGATGACGGACATGGTTTCGCTCCAGCCGAACCCCGCCATTCGGGCATCGGCCTGATCGGCATGCGGGAACGCATCCAACAGGTCGGGGGCGAATTTTCCCTCTTTTCCACCCCCGGCGTGGGAACTCAAATCATTCTCTTTATCCCTCTCCCCCCCAAGGATCCCCATGATTAATATCATTTTGGCCGACGATCACGCCATGTTGCGCGAAGGCTTGCATCGCAAATTCGATGACATTCCCGGGTTTCATGTCATCGGAGAAGCGGGGTCCTCCGCCGAATTAATGGCCCTTCTCCCCGTATCTCCCAATCCCGTCATTCTGCTCGATATCAAACTCCCCGACGAAAGCGGATTGCATCTGATTCCGCGGATCAAAAAACAAACGCCGGCCAGTCGCATCATTATCCTCACCATGTTCAATCATGTCCGTTACCTGACACAATCCCTCGAAAACGGGGCCGATGGCTTTGTCGTGAAGGGTGCCCCATTCACCGAACTTCTCAAGGCGATCGAACATATCGTCGCCGGGCGCACCTTTGTCTGCAAGGAAATGGCCGATCACCTCCCCGCCAGTCTCCATCGCCCCATTAAGCCTTCATTGATCGAAACCCTGTCCGATCGCGAATTCGAGGTTCTCACCCTCCTCACTTCAGGACTAAGCCCCCAGGAGGTGGGGGAACGCCTGGGCATCAACAGTAAAACCGTTGGCACCTACCGCCACCGGTTGATGGAAAAATTACAACTGCAATCCAGTTCAGACCTGATCCGATTCGCCTTGGAGCATGGTCTCGTCAACTGAGCCTTCTAGAACACCTCTCTCGCTTATGTAATCCAAATCTTACACGTTTTGTAGCGCTTGGATTACAGACAGAATTTAATCGTTTTGTGTAAATTTTGGCATGAAGAAAAAGGAATTTGATCCGGAAGATCTCATCCATGAAAAACAAGAAGGCGCCGGCGCCATTTTATGGGCCTGCGCTTCCATTCTTCTGTTAGCCTTCGCTGTTATTTGTTTTGTTTTCTGGCAGTTTTGTCACTAAATCAGGGACAGTTCGAACGGCATCCCGGTTAAAGTTTCCCAAATATCCGGATGACAGGTCTGGCAATGACAACCAACAGGGTCAATATTACCCCTCATATTTTAATCGTCGACGATGATCCCCTGGTCCGCGAAACCCTTCGCGATATTCTATCATTTGGCGGGTTCACCTCGGTTGCGGTTTCAAACGGGCCCGAAGCAATCCACACCTGCGCAACCCAATCCATCGACTTGACCCTCCTCGATTTCGCCCTCTCGCCCGCTATGCATGGAATTGATACCCTGAAAACCATCCGCCACAACCACCCCGACCACAAGGTCATCATGATAACCGTCGGCCCCCATCCCGTCCTGATTGATATGGCCGGACATCTAAATGCCACCCAATGCCTGATCAAGCCGATCGAACCCAAGGTTTTATTCAAAGCCATCCAGCGCGAACTCAATCTGCCCCCCTCCTTTAAGAATTCCGCGTGATTTGTTTTTTTTTGACACCCGGCGCCTGAAACCCTATCATTTCCAGATCGGGGTGCTCTTTTAATCGATTCAGGTGGACCATCGGCCCGCTGGGTGGTTGGGAGCTGAGATCATACCCGTCGAACCTGATCCGGGTCATTCCGGCGTAGGGAATTCCATGAATAACGACCTCTTTGTTTTAGGTGGCCTTTCCTTCTCCTCTCGTCTTTTTCTCGGCACCGGCAAATTTTCCGATTCCGATATCATGATCCGCGCCCTCACCGCATCCGGTGCCCAATTAATTACCGTCGCCCTTCGGCGCTTTAATCGCGACAATCCCCCGGACGATTTGTGTGCGCCCCTGCTGAAAATTCCAGGCCTCTGCCTGGTTCCCAACACCTCCGGCGCCCGCAACGCCGAGGAGGCCGTTCAGGCCGCTCTGCTGGGCCGTGAATTGACCGGTTCCGCCTTCGTGAAACTTGAAATCCACCCCAATCCCCATCACCTGCTCCCCGACCCCATCGAAACCTATGAGGCCGCCCGACGGCTGGTCCCTCTCGGATTCCAGGTGCTTCCCTACATTCCGGCCGACCCGGTCCTCGCCAAACGCCTTGAAGATCTCGGCTGTGCCGCCGTGATGCCGCTCGGCGCCCCCATTGGCTCCGGCCGCGGCCTGGCCACAATCGATATGCTCCGGATCCTCCTCGCCCAAAGTCGCATTCCCGTCATCGTCGATGCCGGCTTGCGAGCCCCTTCCGAAGCCGCCCAGGCCATGGAATTGGGATGCGCCGCCGTCCTCGTCAATAGCGCCATCGCCGCCTCGGGCGAACCGGTCGACATGGCGGTCGCTTTCGCCGAAGCGGTCCATGCCGGTCGTCGCGCATTCCGCGCCGGTCTCATGGACCGCTCCGCCTCCGCCTCCCCCACCAGTCCGCTCACCGCCTTTCTCGGGCCAAACCCCGGAACTGACGTATGACGCAGTCGTCCTCTTTTTTTTCCTCGACATCCGATGCCTGGCCGGACGATCTCTCCCCGTTCCCCTGGCGTTCCCGGATCCCCCGGTTATCCGCCCGGGATGTTCAAGAAGCGCTGGACTCGGATACCCCCACGGAATCCCATCTCGCCGCCCTTCTCTCCCCGGCCGCGCAACCCTTCCTCGAAACCATCGCCCATCAGGCCCAACACCTGACCTTCCGCCATTTTGGCCGGACGATCGCCCTCTATGTGCCCCTCTATCTCTCCGATATCTGTTCCGGGGGCTGTGTCTATTGCGGATTCGCCGCCGACCGCCCCCGCCCCCGCCGGGCGCTATCCCTGGACGAAGTCGAACGTGAACTCCAGGCCATCAAGGCCCTCCAGTTCGAGGAAATTCTTCTCCTGACCGGCGAACGCTGTCCCCAGGTGGGAGTCGACTACCTCGAGTCGGCCATTCGGTTGGCCGCCCGCCATTTCCATCGGGTCACCATCGAAGTCTTCCCCATGGATCGGCCGGAATACCATCGGTTGGCTTGCGCCGGGTGTACCGCCGTCTCCTTGTATCAGGAAACCTACCAAAAAAACGATTATGCCTCACTCCATCGTTGGGGTCCCAAGCGCGATTACGACACCCGTCTCGAGGCTCCCACGCGCGCGCTCGATGCAGGAATCCGCTCCATCGGCCTCGGCGCGCTCTGGGGACTGGCTGATCCCCTGACCGATGCTTTGGCTCTCTATCGCCATGTCCGCCGCCTCCAACGCCGGTTCTGGCAGTCTGAAATCACTCTCGCCTTTCCCCGGATCCGCCCCCAAACCGGCGATTTCCAACCGCCTTTCCCCGTTGACGAACGATTCCTCGCCCAAATGATTTGGGCGTTTCGCATCTGCCTGCCCACCGTCAGCATGTCCCTCTCGACCCGCGAAAGCCCGGCGTTCCGCGATGGCATGGCCGGTGTCGGAATCAATAAAATGAGCATCGCCAGCCGGACCACGGTCGGCGGCTACCAAACCCCTCACCCCGTCGATGAAGGCCAGTTCATCATCCATGACGATCGCGATCTGCCCACCTTTTGCCGCGCCCTGAAAAACAAAGGCTTGGAACCCGTTTTTAAAAATTGGGAATCGCTTTATCGCACGGTGCCCGCATGACCAAATCGCACGGCGAACGCCTCGCCCAATTCGATTCCGCCGGGCTCTACCTGGTGTCCTCCGCTTCTGTTTCCGCCGGGCGGTCCACCCTCGACATCCTTCACGCCGCCCTCGATGCGGGAGTCTCCCTCATCCAACTCCGGGAAAAAGAACTCGCCCCCCATGCATATTTCGCCCTCGCCGAAAAAGCCCGATTGCTCACCGACCGGTATGGCGCCCTCCTCGTGCTCAATGATCATCTCGATACCGCCCTCGCCATCGAAGCCGACGGCGTCCATCTCGGCCAGGATGATTTTCCCCTCCGCGCCGCCCGAAAAATCGCGCCCCACCTCCTGATCGGCGCATCAACCCACTCCCTCCCCGAAGCCCTTCAGGCCCAGGCGGACGGCGCCTCCTATGTCAATGTCGGCCCATTGTTCCCCACCCAAACCAAGAACTGGACCGGCGCCTTCCTCGGATGGGAAGGATTGGAAAACATCGTTCCCCACCTCAAAATCCCTTTTTCGGTCATGGGGGGCATCAAACCCGATCATATCCCCGGCCTCCTCCAACGGGGGGTCCGGGTCATCGCGCTCGTTTCTGCGGTCACCGCCGCACCCAATCCCGGCGCCGCTGCCCGCCATCTCCTCCGCCAGATCCATGGCCCACACGGTGTCGAGCGCGACCCCGTCGCCTGAATTCGCTAGCAGCCGACCGGCTCTGTAAGGGATCAGACGGGAGGGGCAACGCCTTACGGCGTCACTACGAACTGCAAGGTTTGTAGTGTGCCCGTAAGGGCATTCCCCCATCCCTGCCAATACCCGCTCTGTTTTTTGACATGGCTATGCGTTCGAGAATGGGTTAAAATAATGAAATGAAAACA
>CAZCDO010000172.1:0-8414 GCA_964497135.1 uncultured Verrucomicrobiota bacterium | reverse complement strand
ACCAGGCGGCCTCGAAATATCGATGTGTGTTGTATTTGCAGGGCGAAGTCGAAGGGACTGAGGCTCGGCCGGGATTCGGCTCGGAAACGGTCCGTACGGAACTGGAGCGGGATGGTGTATTATCCACGGCTGCACTATTGCGCTGTCGGGTGCGATATTTTAGTGATGGGGTGGTATTGGGGAGCCGGGCGTTTGTTGAAGCAACTTTCCAAAGATATCGAGTGGCGTTTGGGGCCAAGCGTCAGGATGGAGCACGACCGATGCGGCATGGGGCTTGGGAGGGGCTGTGCACCCTGCGCGATTTGCGGTTGAATGTGATTACTGCGGCACCGTCGGCTGGAGGATAGGCGGCTGGGGGCTCTTAATCCGTTCTGAATGACCGCGGTCGGCCGAATTCTGCCCGCGTATTGCACGAGTATGGCCTATTCTTCAATAATGCCGCCGACTCCTTATTGATTTTCCGAAAACTGATTCGCAAGCTCAACGATGAAGCGAATATTCACATGGCTTAACGTGATTTAACGGCATTTGAAATCAAATCTGAATAAACGGCGGTTTGGTAATGAGGAATACAACTAACAACCAGTCCCTAATTAGACCATCCGGGCAGGAGAAATGGTATATCCAGTCAGTCGACGGGTCGGTCATTGCCTGGGACCATAATTGGGGGGCGGAGGGATTGGTGCCAGTAAGGTAATAGGGTAGGCGATGAAGCCCCGCCTTGGCCCCTTTATCTCCATAAATGTTTCGAGTAAGGTCTAAATTATGCTTTACTTACGGGTTGTTTTTCAAAAAAATGACCATTTACTCAAGGGGATCAGACATTATGAGTCAACTACAGCGCTATCCGCCGATCAGCCCGAAATGTCCGGCTTTTTTACATGGGGGCGATTATAATCCCGATCAATGGCAGGCGACGCCCGAGGTCTGGGATGAAGATGTCCGGCTGATGAAAGCCGCCGGCTGCAACGCGATGAGCCTGGGCATTTTTTCCTGGTCGGCCCTCGAGCCGGAGGAGGGTCGTTTCACCTTCGACTGGCTGGATGCGGTCATGGACAAACTGGCGGCCAACCAGGTGTTCGCCATACTCGCCACCCCGAGCGGGGCGAAACCCGCCTGGATGAGCGCCCGTTACCCGGAAATCCGGCGGGTGGCGGTCAACGGTCAGCGTGAGCGGCACCAGGGCCGGCATAATCACTGCCGCACCTCGCCGGTTTACCGAGAAAAATGCCGGATGATCAACACGCGCCTCGCCCAGCGCTATCAGTCCCATCCCGCGTTGATCGCGTGGCATGTTTCCAACGAATACAACGGCGAGCCGTGTTATTGCGGACTCTGCCTGGGCACCTTCCGCAACTGGCTGCGCCGGAAATACCAGGACGATCTCGGCCGGTTGAACCAGGCTTGGTGGACCGGCTTTTGGAGCCACACCTTCACCGATTGGAACCAGATCTATCCCGAAGATTATACGCTGCACGGGATGATGCTGGATTGGACGCGATTCAACACCGAACAGACCATCGATTTTTTCAAATACGAATCCGGTCCCCTGCGTTTGGTAACGCCGAATATTCCCGTGACCACGAATTTCATGGGACTTTGTCCCACTTTGGATTACTGGAAATTCGCGCGGGCGGTGGATGTGATTTCCTGGGACAGTTACCCGAGCTGGCATTCGCCGGAAGGGGATGTCGCCATCGCCTGCCAGACGGCCTTCACACATGATATCAACCGGTCGATGAAGGGCGGGCGTCCCTTCATGTTGATGGAGAGCACGCCGAGCATGACCAATTGGCAGAAGGTGTCCAAACTCAAGCGGCCGGGAATGCACCTGCTGGCCAGTCTGCAGGCGGTGGCGCATGGGGCTGACACGGTCCAGTATTTCCAATGGCGCAAGGGCCGGGGAGGGGTTGAGAAACTCCACGGGGCGGTGGTGGACCATTGCGGTCATGAAAAGACCCGGGTATTCGAGGACGTGGTCGAGGTGGGTTGTGCGCTGGAACGGCTGGCGCCGGTGCTCGGGACGACGGTCCGGCCCGAGGTGGCGGTGGTCTATGACTGGGAAACCCGCTGGGCTGTGGAGGGCATTCAGGGTTTGGGCCATGAGCTGAAGAAATACCCCGAGACCGCTATCTCTCATTACCGGCCGTTCTGGGCGGCCGGCATCCCGGTGGATGTCATCGACCAGACCGTGGCACTCGATGGTTATCGTCTGGTCATCACGCCGATGCTGTACCTGCTTCGCCCCGGGATGGCCCAGAAATTGAGCGAGTTTGTCGCCGCCGGGGGGACCTGGGTGGCGACGTATTGGACGGGGATCGTGGACGAAAACGATCTGTGTTTCACCGGCGGCTGGCCGGGGGCCGGCTTGCGCGAGGTGCTGGGGATCTGGGACGAGGAGATCGATGCCGGGTATCCCGCGGATCGCAATCAGGTGGCGATGAAGCCCGGCAACGCGCTGGGTTTGAAGGGCCGGTTCGAAGCTTCGGAATTGTTTGGTCTGATCCATGCCGAAAAAGCCCGGGTGCTGGCGACCTATGCGGATGATTTTTACGAGGGCCGCCCGGCGGTTACGGTCAATTCGTTTCGGAAAGGCGAGGCCTACTATCTGGCCGCCCGGACGGAGGATGCCTTCCAGGACGCCTTTTACGGAGCCCTGATCGATCGTCTGAAACTCAAGCCCGCGATCGAAGCCCAACTCCCGGCGGGCGTCTCCGCCCAAGTCCGCTCCGATGGGAAGCAGGATTATGTGTTCTTGATGAATTTCAATTCGAAATCCGTCACGGTGACCTTGAAGCCCAAGCCCGCCCGTCAGGACCTGTTAACCGGCAAGGCGGTTAAAGGACCCTTGGTATTGCCGTCCTACGGGATAAAGGTTCTGGCGTCACCGGCGTCCCCCAGGGGCGGCTCATGATAATTCATAAAGCCTTAGGGTGGGCAATATGCTGAATCAGATCTCCATTCAAGCTTCCCCCCTCACCCCGCCCTCTCCCGCAAGGGGCGAGGGAGGAGAAGGGACTCACAGACGGGTGGGCAACGGATCTTTCCCGGATTCGATCCGGCCGGTTTTTTGCCTCTCCCCGGCGAGGGAGAGGCCGGGGACGATGGCCGTTTCGGCCCGTCGTCACCGGATGAGGGGGCTCCCTTGTTACTCCCATTGAATATATGAGCGATCCAACCACCACCCCCATGATGAGCCAGTACCGGCGGATCAGGAATCAGCTTCCGCCGGAAACGATTCTGTTTTTCAGGCTGGGCGATTTTTACGAGATGTTTTTCGATGATGCCAAGGTGGCTTCCCAAATTCTGGATATCGCCCTGACCCGGCGACAGGGGGTGCCGATGTGCGGCATTCCGTATCACGCCTCCGACGCCTACCTGGCGCGCTTGATCCGCGCCGGAAAAAAAGTCGCCATTTGCGACCAGATGGAAGACCCTTCGGCGGCCAAGGGAATTGTCCGCCGCGAAGTGACGGCGATCGTGACACCGGGGACGGCGACGGAGGAGGCGGTACTCGAGTCCAACCGGCCGAACTATCTGGCTGGGGTGATGGAGGGGGACGGACTGTTCGGTTTGGCGATGCTGGATTTATCCACGGGCGATTTCTGGGTGGAGGAAAGTCGCGATGCCGGGGCGATGGCGGACAATCTGGGCCGTTTCGCTCCGCGGGAATGCCTGGTGCCGGCTGAGGCCCGCGACACGCCGGCCCTGCGCGCGCTACTGGCCGGGGCGCCCCGGACCCTGGTGACGGCCTGTGACGACTGGACGTTCCGGTACGATGCCGCCCGGGACGAATTGATCCGCCATTTCAAGGTTCATTCGCTGGAGGGCTTCGGTTGTGAATCGCGACCGGCGCTGGTGGGGGCCGCTGGTGCGGTGTTGCACTATGTGCGAGAGGACCTGCACCGCGCCGTGACGCATATCCGGTCCCTGCGGGTCAACAATCCCTCGGATTTCATGATTTTGGATGAGGCCACCTGTGCTAACCTGGATCTGGTGGGGAGCCGGGGGAATGACCGGGCATCCACCAGCCTGATCGGCGTGCTGGATGTGACGCGGACGCCGATGGGAGGACGGTTATTGCGCGAATGGTGCCTGCGTCCATTGGCGGAGCGGACGGCGATTGTGCGCCGGCACGATGCGGTTTCGGCCTGGGTGGAACGTCGGGCCGCCTTGCAGGCGTTGCGCGAGGCCCTGGCGGGAATTCGCGATTTGGAACGGTTGATCGCGCGCCTGGCCGCGGGCGGCGGAAACGGCCGCGATGTGCGCACCCTGGGCGCCTCGCTGGCCTGCCTGCCGGCGGTTCGGACGGTATTGACTGCGGTGGCCGATCCGTTGTTGGCCGAGTGGGCGGAGCGCATCCAGCCCCTGCCCGAAGTGGTGGAGCTGATCGATAAAACCCTGGTCGATGAGCCGCCGATCACCATTCGCGAAGGCGGGGTGATCCGTAAGGGGTATCAGGCGGAGTTGGACGAATGGCGCGAACTGGCGACCGCCGGGCGGAACTGGCTGGCGGAATACCAGATTCGCGAGCAGGCGCGGACCGGAATCAAGACGCTGAAAGTCCGACACAACAAAGTGTTCGGTTATTATATCGAGATTTCGCGGGGTCAGGCCGCGCAAGCCCCGGCCGATTACACCCGTAAACAGACTCTGGTCAATGCGGAGCGATTTATCACCCCCGAGCTCAAGGATTACGAAACCCGGATCCTCGTCGCCCAGGAGCGGTCCGTCGCGCTGGAATACGATTTGTTTCTGGCGATTCGCGATCAGGTGACGGCCCACACGGCCGCGATTCAAGCGACCGCCCAGGCGGTGGCGGCCATCGATGTGTTGTCGACTTTTGCCGATCGGGCCATTGCCCTGCGCCATGTTCGCCCGGCGATGACCGATGGGGACGAATTGATTATTCGCGAGGGGCGTCATCCGGTGGTGGAGCAGATGCCGGAGGCCGAGCGGTTTGTCGCCAACGACACCCAACTCGACGGCGATGCCGCGCGGTTGATCATCCTGACCGGTCCGAACATGGCAGGCAAATCGACCTATATCCGACAAGTGGCCCTGATTGCGATCCTGGCGCACATGGGCGCCTTCGTGCCGGCCCGGGAAGCGCGGATGGGGGTGATCGACCGGGTCTTCACCCGGGTCGGCGCCAGCGACGATCTGGCCCGCGGCCGCAGTACCTTCATGGTGGAAATGCAGGAGACCGCCAATATTTTGAACAATGCCACCGGGCGGAGCCTGATTGTTCTGGATGAAATCGGGCGGGGGACCAGCACGTTCGACGGCATCAGCATCGCCTGGGCCGTGGCCGAATTTCTCCATGACCGGGTCAAGGCTAAAACCTTGTTTGCAACGCATTACCATGAACTGACCGACCTGGCGATTACCCTGCGCGGGGTCAAGAATTATAACGTACTCGTCCGCGAAGTGGATGACCGGGTGGTCTTTTTGCGCCGCATAGTGGCCGGTGGCGCCGACAAGAGTTACGGCATCCAGGTGGCCCGGCTGGCCGGGTTGCCGGCAGAGGTCATCGACCGGTCGAAGGAGATTTTGTCCAACCTGGAAGAGGGCGAATTGGGCGAAAGCGGCCAGCCGAAGCTGGCCCGGCGGAACACCCGCAAGCTCAAGATCGATCCGCGCCAGATGGATTTGTTCGGGGGATAGGTCTCTCGAGCGGATGGGGATGCGGAATGAAATCCGGTGGGATGGCTGTTTTATCGATCGAGCGGGCGAAACATTTCAGATCGAACAGATCCCGCCGATGTCGAACCGCCCTCTGTGGCGGGCGTTTGCTGGGGATGGGGAGCTGGGTCTGTCGGACGCCGGGCGCAGAGGCCCGGCCAACAACACCCCGTCCTTAATGAGCGGGGAATTTATAGGAGCGATCCCCTCCGGGGCGGGGTGGCCGAAGGCCGGGGCGGGTTGATTCCATCCTCGAGATGGTGAACAAGGAAGGCGATCATGACCAGGACAGCAGATCAGCCATCAGGCAATGGAACGGCGAACTCCAGGGTTGCCCTCTGGCATTTTCCCCAATCCGAACCCGTAATCCGGCCGGGCCAGCTTCATCCGGAATTCGATTCGGGGCGGGCCAGTGCGGCGCATGTGGTTCGAATGGGCGACAAGCATCGTCTGGTGTATTGGGGTGGCAACCCGGCGGGCAATTATATTTTGCAAGCCGTAGCGCCGGTGGACTCGCCCAACGATTGGAAACCGCTGGGGGGGCCGCTGATCGGGCCCCAACCCGAAAGCGATTACAATTTCCAGGGCCCCAGTTTTCCATTTTTACTCCCCGTAACCGACACCTATTGGCCGTTGTATTTCTGCGCCTGGGGCAATGGCAAAGATGGGAAGCTGCCCAATACCACCGGCGTGGCGATATCCGAAGATGCTGGAAAAACCTGGCGTAATCATGACCGGAATCCCATCCTTGCGCCGGGGGCCTTTAACAGCCATCAACGTTCCTGTCCGTGCATGGTGCGGGAGGGGGCCGAACTCCGGTGTTGGTACACGGGAAATAATTTTGGCACCACAGACATGGGGTATAGTACAGCGAACGGGGAGTGAATATGCCATCCGAAGCGCGGTTTTGCCGGCCGATGTTTGATGTGAAGGTTCCGATGCGCGATGGGGTCAACCTGGCGACCTCCATTTTTCTGCCGTTGTCCGGGGATTCATTTCCCGTGGTTTTGGTGCGGACAGCCTACAATCGCAATGGATTTCTCGACTCCTTCTTTTTGAACCAGGGGATTGCCATGGTGGTTCAGGATTGCCGCGGACGGTATGATTCCGAAGGCGCGTTTGAGCCTTTTGTGAATGAACCCTCCGACGGTTTTGATACGCTGGAGTGGATTGGCCATCAATCCTGGTGCAACGGTCGCATCGGGATGTACGGCGACTCTTATCTTGCCGCCGTGCAGTTCGCCGTGGGGCCGATGCAGAGTCCCTACCTGAAGGCCTTGAATCCCCGGTTCATGGCGGTGGATTGTTGGAAACACGCCTATTATGTGGATGGCGCCTTCAGCCTGGCGTTGACGTGGAGCTGGCTGGCTTTTGAAACCGGGACCCGCACTTCCCGTGCCCAGGTGATGCCCCTGTTCGATGTGCCCAAGCTCATCCGGCATTTACCGTTATTGACGTTGGATGAAGCCAGCGGATTCGGCGAGGTCAAACCCTATCGCGACTACCTCTGCAGCCAGCGTTTCGGTCCGCTCTGGGAAAGATTCAATTACAATCGGGATTATAAACACTATACCATGCCGGTCCTGCTTCTCGGCGGTTGGTATGATAATTATCCCGGCGAGGCCGTCACGGCTTTCATGGGCTTGCGAAAGGAAGCCCCGACCCCCCGGTTGCGCGATAGCCACCGGTTGATCCTCGGCCCCTGGTCTCATGGGATTCACGCCGGTTCGGTGCTGGGCGAAATGGACTATGGTCCCGAAGCGACGCGGGAGAACGACGCCCATCAGCGCTGGTTGCGCTGTCTGTTGAAGGATGGGAAGCCGGCGTCTTTCCAGGCTGCGCCGGTCCGGATTTTTGTCATGGGCATCAACCGCTGGCGGGATGAATATGAATGGCCCCTGGCGCGCACGCGCTTCACACCCCATGATTTGCGGGCCGATGGGATTCTATCCCGGGAAAAGCCCGCGACCGCTGAAGATCCCGACCGCTACGTATATGATCCCGCCGATCCTGTGCCGTCCCTGGGCGGCAACCATTCGGTGGGCCCCTACAATCCCGGATTGTATGATTTCGTCAAACCCGGCGCATTCGATCAGCGCCCGGTGGAGGCGCGCCCGGATGTGCTGACTTTTACAACCCCGGTCCTGAAGCAGGAGGTCGAGGTGACGGGACCGGTAGTGATGACGTTGTGGGCCTCCACATCGGCGCGGGATACCGATTTCGTGGCCCGGCTGACCGACGTTTATCCGGATGGACGGTCATTCAACATCACCGAGGGCGTGATCCGCGGCCGATTCCGGAAAGATGTCTGGGGCCCGCCGGAATTACTCGAGCCGGATAAGCCGTACGAATTCACCATCGATTTACTGGTGACCAGCATTGTATTCAAGGCTGGACATCGGATCCGGGTGGATATCACCAGCAGTCATTTTCCGGTGTGGTCACGAAATCAGAATACCGGGAACGATCCGGCCACGGATACCGCGATGCAGACGGCGAGGCAGTGCATCTATCACGATGCGGCCCATCCGTCGCATATTCGGTTGCCGGTGATTCCTGGATGACGGGCTCGATCGAGATCGAGTTTTGATTGACAAATGTGGTCACATGAGGCTATATTTTTTACGTGAAAGCTGTTAAAAAGAAACAGGGATACCCTGTGGGGGCCGGAACGGTGGTGTCGGTTCGCGAGGCCAAGGCGCGGTTTTCGGCGATGGTTGCGCGTGCGG
>CAZCDO010000171.1:4541-8520 GCA_964497135.1 uncultured Verrucomicrobiota bacterium | reverse complement strand
GGCGCAATGGTTGGTGGATAACCAGGATGCCAACGGCCGCTGGCCGGAGCCGCCCAGTCGCGGCTACCGCGATTACTCCTGCGGCATTCCCTGGTTGCTGCTGCGCATGAACGCGCTCATCGGCCCGAATCCGGCCTGGCAGGCCTGCGCCGCGCGCTTCCTCGACGGCCTGGCGACGACAGAGGGCGAACGTTACTACGGTCTCTACGTGCGGCCCTTCACAACGGGCTTGGCCTGGCTGTCGGCGTGTGAGGCCGCGGGGAATGGGGGTGGGGCGTGAAGGCGAAGGGATTGCAAGACGGAATTGAACGTAAACTGGATGTGAAGAATAATGACCTCGTGACCCCATGACTGCATGACCTCGTGACGCCGGGCGTCACGAAGTCACCCGGTCACGAAGTCAACAAGACAGAAAGGGACACAGATGAACAACACGATCGGGTGTGGGCGTCACGGCGCCCTGCGCGCGCTGGCGGGCGAGGCGATCTCCCCACCCCCGGTGGCCCTCTTCACCTGGGAATTCGATTATCTCTGGAAAGTGGCCGGCATCGCTCCCTGGCAACTCGCCTGTGGCGACCACGAGACCTGGCACCGGGCGCATATCGCCTTGCTGGAGCGGCACCAACCCGACCTGCTCTGGTATTCCGGTTCCGGCGCGAGCGCCACGCCGCCGCGGCTGATCGAAGAGGATCGGGAGAAATGGGTGGTCGAGGATGGCAACGGCAGGCGTTACGGGCTGCGCAAGGATAGCCTGGCGCTGTACGACATGGCCAGTGGTGGCAAAGGTTGCGACCCCGTCGGCGCCATTATCGGTGAGGCCGATGCCGACCGGCTGATCCCCGAATTTGCCGGCTGGGGGAATGCCTATCTGAGCGGGTTGACTCGTCTGATCCGTGAAGTGGGCGATCGCGCCTTGGTTCTGCCGCATCATTCACCAGCCTACATCTGCGCCTGCTACGCCTTTGGCTTCGAAAAAGCCATGGAAACCATGATGGATCATCCGTCCTTGTTCCGCTATGTCTGCGATCGTTTTTCCGCTGGAGATCGTCGGCGGATGCAGGAGTGGAAGTCCGCCGGGGCGGAGGCCTGTTTCCTGGCGGACGGCTGGGCCTCGTGCGACATCCTCTCCCCGGCCATGGTCGAGGCATTCGCCCTGCCGTATCAGCGCAGCATCACTGAGGCGGCGCACGAGGCCGGGCTGAAGATCATCCTCTGGAACGAGGGGGATATCCTTCCGATTTTGCGGCAGGAAGCGAAGATCCCGTTCGATGCCTTTGCTTTCGAGCAACCGCGTAAAGGGATTCAAATCACGGTGGATAAAATCCGGGCGGTATTCGGGCCCAAACGCTGCCTCTTTGGGAACGTGGACTCTGAACTCTTGCTCCTGCGCAACAATCCCCGGGAAATAACGGCCGCCGTTCAGGAACAACTCCGGCAATCCGGTCCGGGTGCGCCGTTCATCGTGAGCACCGGAAGCCCCTTGCCGAGCGATATCGAACCGGAGGCGGTGGAGGCGATGGTGGGGGCGGTGCGGAACAACAATCGATAGATGAGCTGATTATGACGAATCGCGAACGAATGACGGCTTGTCTCCGCCGCGAAAATGAGGCTGTGCCCTACTGGCCGATGGGCTTTTTTAATCGTGCCACCGCGGAGCGGCTCATGGGCGACGGGCTGTACGACAGCTATTACTTTCACCCTACGACCGGGGCCTACGGCTTCGCCCCGCTGGCGGAGTCCGAGCGGGAACGGCTGCTGGCCTTCAACCAGGCGCTGGGCAAGTGCGCGGTTGGACTTGGGCGCGGCGGCTTCATCCTCATGGAGGCCAGCGGCATACCGGACACGGTCAGCCCTGATACGTGGCGGCAGTTCAGGGCCCTGATCTCGCCACTCAGGGGGTGAAATCCGCTAGGAGGGCGGCGTTTTCCCTTGAACTACGTTTTCCCTGGAACTTGACTTTCCACCCCTATCCCGGCACACTTTTAGTTCCGGGAGAGCGAGGTTGACTCCATCGACCTCTGCGCCCGCCCGCCTAGAACATCAGGACATCAAGCGCCCTTTGAAGCAACACCGGGTGCATCGTCCTGACACCCATTATTCAGGTAGGACATCATGATCAAACCAAATACTATGCCTTGGCACGCGCATCCGAGCCAACACTGCCTTGAGCAACTGGGCAGCAACTCGCATACCGGACTCAGCGCCGACGCGGTCGCACGGGGTCTGGCCCAGCATGGCGCCAACCGGCTGGCCGAAAAAATTCCTCGCCCGGCCTGGTTGAAGTTTCTCGATCAGTTCAAAAGTCTGCTGGTCCTGATCCTGATCGGCGCGGTGGTTTTGGCGGGGGCGATTGGCGATCTCAAGGATGCCATCGTCATCGGTATCGTCGTCCTGCTCAACGCGATTCTCGGTTTTTTTCAGGAACATCGCGCTGAAGCCGCCCTCGCCGCACTGAAGAACATGCTGGCGCCGACGGCCCGCGTGCGTCGCGACGGCGAGGTGCAGCAGATCGAGGCGTTGGATCTGGTGCCCGGCGACATCCTGCTGCTTGAAGCCGGCGACCGCATTCCGGCGGACGCCCGGGTGTTGATCGCGCACAGCGCCGAAGTCGCGGAAGCCGCGTTGACCGGCGAATCGCAGGCCGTGGCAAAGCTGCCGGATGTCGTAGCGGAGGCGACGGTGCTGGCAGAACGGCACAACCTGGTGTTCATGAACACCGTGGTGACCCGGGGGCGCCTCGAAGCGGTGGTGACCGCCACCGGGATGCGCACTGAAATGGGCCGCCTGGCCGGCCTGTTGGCCGAAACCGCGGAAGGTGAAACCCCCTTGCAGGGCCAGCTGGATGGCCTGGGCAAGCGCCTGGCGATCATCGCCACCCTCGTCGTCGGCTTGATGTTCATCCTGGGCCTGATGCGCGGCGACGAACTGGTCGCAACGGCGATGACGGCCATCGCCCTGGCCGTGGCGGCCATTCCCGAAGGGTTGCCGGCGGTGGTTACGGTGACGCTGGCCTTGGGCATGCACCGAATGGCCAAGCGCAATGCCATCGTCAAGAAACTGGCGGCGGTCGAGACGCTGGGATGCACGACGGTGATCTGTTCCGACAAAACCGGCACGCTGACGCTCAACCAGATGACCGCCCGCGCTCTCTACTACGGCGGACAGCGTTATCCGGTCAGCGGCGAAGGCTATGGAGGCGAAGGCCGTATCGAAGGCCTCGGTCGGGAATCTGCAACGCTGCACCAGGTCCTGCTCCCGGCGGCATTGTGCGTCGATGCCCGGATCAGGGACGGCACACTGATCGGCGACCCGACCGAAGGGGCCTTGCTGTCCCTGGCGGCAAAGGCGGGGCTGACGCCCGATGCCGCGTTTGAACACTGGCCCCGCATTGCCGAAATCCCCTTCGACTCGGCCACCAAGTACATGGCCACCTTCCATCACGATGGCGACCGGGTCCTGATGTGTGTCAAGGGGGCTCCCGACGTGCTGCTGGCACGCACCACCGCTTATATCGGGAAAAACGACGGCGCTTTGCCGATCGACGACGCGACCCGGGCGGCCTTCGTTGCGGAAAACGAGGTTCTGGCCGACCAGGCCTTGCGCGTCCTGGCGCTCGCGGGTCGGTCGATTCCGGCGGCTGACTTCGATCCGGCCGGCGATCTGGTGCCCTGGGTGCGGAATCTGACCCTGCACGCCCTGGTCGGCATCATCGATCCGCCTCGCGCCGAGGCGAAGGAGGCCATCGCCATCTGTCACGACGCCGGCATTCAGGTCAAGATGATCACCGGCGACCACCGCGTGACGGCGGCGGCTATCGCCCGCGAACTGGGACTGAAGGGTGAAGCCCATGAAGGCCGCGACCTCGACGGCCTCAGCCAGAGCGAAATCGCCGGGCTGGTAGAGAAGAGCGCCGTTTTTGCCCGGGTCGCACCCGAGCACAAGATGCGCATTGTCGAAGCCCTGCAGGCCAAAGGCCATG
>CAZCDO010000171.1:0-4531 GCA_964497135.1 uncultured Verrucomicrobiota bacterium | reverse complement strand
CCCCGGCCCTGAAAACCGCAGACATTGGCATCGCCATGGGGATCACCGGCACTGAAGTGACCCAGGAGGCGGCCACGCTGGTACTCACCGACGACAACTTCGCCACGATCGTGCGCGCCGTGGAAGAGGGCCGCACCATCTACGAGAACATCGTCAAATTCGTCCGCTTCCAGCTATCGACGAACGTCGGGGCGATTCTCACCGTCCTGGGCGCGCCCTTCCTCGGCCTGGCCACCCCTTTCACGGCTATTCAGATTCTCTGGGTCAACATCATCATGGATGGCCCCCCGGCCATGACCCTGGGGATCGAACCGGCGCGTCCGGGCATCATGCGCGATCCGCCGCGCCCGGCCAAGGCCGGCATCCTCTCGGTGCAGCGCCTGTGGCGCATCGCGTTGTACGGGGCGACCATGGCGGTCGGTACGCTCGGCCTCTACGCCTGGGCCCTGGAGGAATCCGGTGAAGCCCAGGCCATGACCCTGGCCTTCACCACCTTCGTGCTCTTCCAGTTCTTCAACATCTTCAATGCCCGTGCCGAGCAGGGCAGCGCCTTCAACCGGCAATTCTTTGCCAACGGCAAGCTGTGGTTGGCGCTGGCCGGTGTCGTCCTGCTACAGATGGTTGCGGTGCACTGGGGACCGGCACAGGAGATTTTCGACACGGTGGATCTTTCGCTGGTCGAGTGGCTCCTGGCCATCGCCGTCGCGTCTTCGGTCCTTCTCCTTGAAGAAGCACGCAAGCTGCTCGTCGCGCTCTGTAGCCGGAACAACACCGACAACGCCCCCGGAGGCCCCCGGCCGATGCACCCCGTTTTAGGAGAGCCATAATGCTGACATGCCAAAATACTTGGAAGGAAATCGAGGAGTCGAAGGTCAAGACGGCCGTCGTGACGATCGGGTCAACCGAGCAGCACGGCACCAACCTCCCCTTGAACACCGACACGCTGATTGCGGAGCGGTTTGCCCGAATGGCAGCCGAAGAGCTCGGCGCTTATCTGACCCCCAGCATACCGATTGGACAATCCGAGGCGTGGCTGGAATATCCCGGCACACTTACCTTTTCTGCGGAGACCCTCAAGAGCATCATTACCGACATTGTTGATTCGCTCGTGAAGACCGGGTTTACGACGGTCATCTTCGTTTCCATCCATGGGGCCAACGAGGTTGTATACCGCGGCTTCCCGGAGACGCTGCAGGAGCGGTACCCGGGTGTCAGGATCTTTACCGCCGGCTATCCTTTTTGGGTCCGCGAGAACTGGGCGGAGATCTGGAGAAAGGCGTGCGAAGAGGCCGGAATCCCAAAGGTGTATCACGCGGACGAGGGCGAGACCTCGCTGATCCTGTCTCTGTGGCCCGAACTCGTCGGTCCGAATCCGACGGACTGCCCGATACCGGACGATCCCTGGCCGGCGGGCAAGGCCAAGCGCCAAGTGTATCCCTCCGGCTCCATGGGCTACCCTTCAAAGGCCACCAAAGAAAAGGGTGACCAGCTGTGGGCCGCCCTCTTGCGGCTCGCCTTGGAAGACCTGAAAAAGCAACTCAGGATGAGACTCTAGTCGTTGGCCTGAAGACATTAGGAGGTTTAACACCCATGGTCGTTAGGGACACGTTAATAGTAACTTATCCGCGACAAACTGAGTCCAGTGTTTTCTCGTCGAGTTGGCTTCAGTTTTCGATTATCAATAGGTCCCCATCCCCAAAGACGACCGATTCTGCTGTTGTATTCGTCGAAAGATTCAACTACACTTTTTTCACACCCGAGGAGGTTATCATGCCGGTCATAAAACCCATTTCCGAACTCAGAAATTACAACACCGTTTTACGTGAAGTCACGAGCGACACGCCGGTCTTTTTGACCAAGAACGGGCACGGGCGCTTTGCCATCGTTGACATTCGCGCTTACGAGCGGCTGCACACCGAACTGGAACTCATGTCGGCCTTAGCCGAGGGAGAAGCGTCCGCCCGGAAATGCGGATGGGTTTCCGTGGGTGCGGCGATGGAAAAGCTGGGAGTGTAGCCATGTCTAAAGTCCGCTTCACTCCGCAAGCCATTGCCGATTTGGAGGAGATCAAGCGGTACATTTCAGACGATCTGTTTAATCCGCAGGCGGCGGCGGAGCTGGTCGCGCTGGTCTTTGAAAAAATCCGGACGCTTGTGTCTATGCCGCGGACCGGCGCCCAGGTGCGAACGGATATTTCCATGCTCAAGGTCTACCGGTTCATCCCGTGCCGGAATTACCTCCTGTTTTACCGGATCGACGAGAAAAATGTTTCGATTATCCGTATTCTTTATGCGAGAAGAGACTATCGGGGATTACTTGAGACGGACCCGAAAGTCGATGACGACGGTTGACCGGAGAAGACGTCAAGGATGGGGATTCGACCCTGACGCCGAGGCTTCAATGAGGTGCGACGGCTTTATTTCTGATGTTAACTTTCGACTATTAACGTGTCCCTAATGATTCATGATCACGGTGAAATAAGATGACAAAACCCTTGCGAGGCTTGATGCTCGATGCCGCGCGATTGGTGGAGTCGCCCGACTACTATCGCCGGTTCATTGACTTTTGCGCGACCTGGCGGGTGAATGCCGTCATTTTCAGACTTGCCGATGACCAGGGGTGCGCCCTGCGTTTCCAGAGTCATCCCGAACTCGTCACCCATCCGAATGCGATGACGCCGGAAGCTGTGCGCGAACTGGTGGAGTATGCCCGGAAACAGGGTGTGGAATTGATTCCGGAAATCGAGTCACTCGGGCACGCGCATTACATCACGCGGACCAGCGCCCATGCCGATCTGGATGACAAGAGCGCTGAAGGCCCTAATTGGGCGAATGCCCTGATCCCGCTGCATCCGAAGACGATGCAAATTCTGGGCGATCTGTATGAAGAGGCCGCCGTGCTTTTTCCGTCGCGATATCTGCACGTGGGCTGTGATGAAACCAGTTGGGGCGGTTCCGCTTTTTCCAAAAACCTGCTGCTAACACGATCCCGGGCGCAGGTCTGGGGCGACTACCTGAACGCCTTGAACGCCAAGGTTCAGGCGTTAGGCAAAGAGATGATCATCTGGGATGACATGGTCTTGCAAAACGATCCTTCCATCCTCGATACCCTTGACCGCCGGATCATTTTATACGACTGGCAATATGCGGATACCCGGGTAGAGCCTGTATTAGCCCGACTGACCCTGGGGTTGCAAAAAGGTTTTCGGATGATCGGGGGACCGGCGGTATGCTGGGGCCGCGGCCCGCGTCCCGCCAAGGCGCAATTGAGCAACATCGACGCCTATGTTGAGGCCTATGGTTCGGTTTCGGATGAGCGAGTTCTGGGAGTGATCGTTACCAATTGGGAGCCGACCACCTATCTGCAAGGATCGATTTGGGATGGTCTGGCCTATTCCGCCGTGGCGCTGGGGGAGGGGAAGGACAAGGCGCGTGCAACGGCTTTTCCGCGATTTGTGGAACAGCACTATGGCGACCCATGGGATTCGTTGTGGGCGGAAGTGTTCGAAACCTTGTATGATGCTACGCCGATGCGGCACGTGGATAAACCTTATCCTCTTATCGCCCCATGGTCGAATGAGGAAGAGCTCAAACAGACGATCCAATCCGATCGCGTGTTCGCCCCGCCATTTGAGGCGCTCCTGACAAAAATTGATCGACTGCAGGGACGCGTTCTGCGGAACGCCGCTGATTTTGCCGCCTTCCGTCTGATGGTGGCCTATCTGGCCCATCTCTATTGGCGGCAGGATGAAGTGGTCAAAGCGACGCGGGCCGGGAGTGAAATGAAGAACGTTTTCAAGGAGATTGCCCGCCGCGATACGGCGATGGCGGTGGAACTTAGCGCTGACTGGTATCAAGGACGATCCACCGATCCCACCCGTCAGCTCAGTGACGCCGCCACGTGGGGATTCGCGCCGGATGATTGGTTATGCGGGCGATTTGTGCAGGCGGCGCGGTATTCCCAAACGCTGGGGAGAGCGGGGTCGATCCTGGAAGGATGGGCGGTTTGACCTGGCTGGAAGCCGGCGGGTATCTTTGAATCTTTGGACTTGTCGGGCGAGCCGGATTAAGCCAGATTACTGTGTCCAATCTCTGATGTTGTTGGATTTAGCCGAGGAGTCGCACCATGAAAAAGTCCACTTTGACGTTTAAAATTACACCCCGGGGCAGTCTGAAAATTCCCTGTTTCCAAGTCCATTCCCTGGTGATCGGGAGTGGCGCGGCGGGACTGAATGCCGCCGTTCAACTTCACCGGCGTGGCATCACGGATCTGGCCATCCTCACCGAAGGGTTGCAGATGGGCACCTCCATCAACACCGGGAGCGACAAGCAAACCTATTACAAGATGTCCCTTTATGGCGCCGACACCGATGCGCCCCGGGCCATGGCGGAAAGTTACCGGGTCGGGGGCGGGATGCATGGCGACCTGGCGCTGATCGAGGCCGCGCTGTCGCCCCGGGCTTTTTTGAATTTGGTTGATCTGGGGGTGCCGTTTCCCCAGGACCGGTACGGCCAGTTTGTCGGCTACAAGA
>CAZCDO010000170.1:0-8564 GCA_964497135.1 uncultured Verrucomicrobiota bacterium | reverse complement strand
ACGTCCCTTTTTCGGACTGCGGCAGTTCACTGCCGCCTTTCCCCACGGCGCAGTTCACCAACCAACCTCACAAATCGCTTGGCCCCCCCTCCCCTTCATGTTAGATTTCGTTTTCGACCCTATCTGGAGATAACGAATGAAACCCAAAATAGCCCTCATCCTCTCACTCATCGCCGGCCTGCTCGCCTTTCTCCTCACCCTGAACTTTCTGAATAATCAGCGCAAGAAATTCGAAAAGGCCCGGCTCGAACTCAACGCGGGGGTTGATCTGATCGAAGTCGTCGGTGCGGGAAAGGACCTGCCCGTCGGAACCGTTCTCACCGCCAATGATCTCGGACATAAAAGCGCACCCAGCCGTGACTTTGGCGAGCGCGCCGTCCTCTATTCCGATTTCCGGCAGATCCTCGGTAAAAAATTGAAATATGCCATCCGTAAGGACGAAATCATCCAATGGCAGGATCTCGATATTCCCTATGCCCCGGGCTCCGGCTTGGCCCCCACCATCAAACCCGGCCTGCGCGCGGTCTCCATCTCCGTCGGCGGCGCCGCCACCGTCAGCGGCCTCGTCCAGCCCAATGACCGGGTCGATATCCTCGGCACTTTCGCCCTTCCCTCGCGCCGCGCTCCCACTGAAATGGAAACCGTCACGCTGACCATCCTTCAGGATGTCTCGGTCCTCGCCGTCGGCCAGACGCTCGCCCGTCAGTCGGGCGGCGCCGATGCCACCCGCCGGACCGCCACTTCCTATAGCATGGTCACCTTTGAAGTCACCCCGCGCGAGGCTGAGTTGCTCGTCTTCACGGAAAGCATGAAGGGCCGCCTGACCCTTGTCCTGCGCAACCCCGAGGATATGTCCTTCGAAAAATCATTGCCGTCGGTCGATTTTCAACGCCTGGAACAATCCCTGCCCGAGTTGAATGAATACCGGCAACGGATGATCCGACATAAACGGGATTTTTGACGCCAGGAGCCCAACCCATGGCTGATCTTATCCAACTAACCCTGCTCGCACCACCGGCTCCACCGCGTCACATCCCCCTCTCGCCCGGGATCTATTCGATCGGCTCGGATGAACGTAACCGGATTCCGCTCCCCTCGCCCGGGGTCACCGGGCGCCATGCGATTCTCACCGTCAATCCCCGGGAATGCTGGATCGAGGATCTGGAGAGCGATCAAGGGACCCGGCTGGAAGGACGGCCGGTCCGGGGCCGGGCCGCCTGGAAATCCGGCCAAGCCCTCACCATCGGTCCGTTTACCCTCTCCTGGAGCAATGCCCAGCCTGTCATCACCCCGCCGACGCCCCCCCCCGCTCCCACTCCCCCCCCGACCCCAACTCCCGCACCCGACCCCCATCGCGAACTCCGCATTCGAATCAAGCAAACCATCCACCGGGAACTGCTCGAACGGCTCGATATCAAGCGCATGTCCGCCGCCCATATCGGCCACGATGAGCTCAGCCGGCGCACCTTGAAAGCCCTTCAGGATATTTTGCACGACTCCGAGGGACGACTCCCCCCGGAAGTCACGCCCGCCCAGTTGATCCGCGAAATCCATGACGAAGCCCTCGGTCTGGGCCCCCTCGAAGATCTGCTCGCCGATGCCTCCGTCACCGAAATCATGGTCAATGGGCCCAGTCAAATTTTTATCGAACGCGCGGGTCGCATCGAATTGACCGAACGGACCTTCCTCGACAACGATTCGGTCCTGGCCATCATTGAACGCATTGTCTCCCCCCTCGGCCGCCGCATCGACGAAAGCCAGCCGTATGTTGATGCCCGACTCAAGGATGGCTCGCGTGTCAATGCCGTCATCCCGCCGCTCTCCCTGGTCGGCCCCTGCCTGACCATCCGTAAATTTGCCCAAATCCCGCTCCGGGATGAAGACCTCATCCGGTTCGGCACTTGGACCCGCGAAATGGCCGACTTTCTCCACGCCTGTATCCTCCTGCGCAAAAACATCATCGTCGCCGGCGGAACCGGTTCCGGCAAAACCACGCTATTGAATGTGCTGAGCGAATATTTGCCGTCCACCGACCGGATCCTGACCATCGAAGATGCCGCCGAACTCCGCCTGAAACAACCCCACGTGATCCGCCTCGAGGCCCGTCCCCCCAATCTCGAAGGCAAGGGCGCCGTCACCATCCGGGACTTGGTGCGCAATTCCCTCCGGATGCGGCCCGATCGGATCATTGTCGGGGAATGCCGCGGGGGCGAGGCCCTCGACATGCTTCAGGCCATGAACACCGGACATGATGGTTCATTGACCACCATCCATGCCAACTCACCCCGGGATGTCCTGTCCCGTCTCGAAACCCTGGTGCTCATGTCGGGCATGGATCTCCCCGTGCGCGCCATCCGGGAACAAATCGCCTCAGCCATCGATCTCATCATCCATGAATCCCGCCTCGGCGACGGCTCGCGCAAAATCGTCAGCGTCACCGAAATCGTCGGACAGGAAGGCGACCGCATCACGATGCAGGAATTGTTTAAATTCGAGCAGTCCGGCGTCATGCCGGACGGCCGGGTTCTCGGCTTTTTCACCTCCACGGGAACCGTCCCCACCTTCATGGAACAGTTTCACACCCGTAATCTCAAGGTCGATCAGGCGATTTTCGATCCCCTTTACTGGGCGCAATTCAAGGAGGTTTCGCCGTGATGTCCGGATGGATCTCCTTCCTGCTCATCCCTGCCCTGGCCTGGGTTTGCGTCGCCGGCTTGACCTATTACGTCATCCAGGCCCTCCGGGCCGGCGCCGAGGATTATGGCCGCCATTATGCCGCGACCACGGCCCGGCATCTCGACGACATGTTCCTGTTCATTCCCCCCCGGCGCATTCTCGAACTGGCGGGCGCCGCCGCTCTGACCGGATTCCTGATCGTCTTTCTCCTCACCGGTGGATTTCAATCCCGCGGGGCTTTTTTGCGGGGCGTAATCCTCGGCGCCTTCGCCGCCGGTGCCGGCTGGTCCCTGCCCCACCGCATCCTCGCCCTCCTGAAACGCCGGCGCATCCAGCGCTTTAACGACCAATTATCCGATGCCTTGCTCACGCTCAGCAATGCCCTCAAAGCGGGTTTCAGCATCCTCCAAGCCTTCGAATCCGTCGTCCGGAACGGGGTTAATCCCATCGCCGAGGAATTCGGCGTTTTTTTGCAGGAAACCCGGGTCGGAGTCAAATTCGAGGACGCTCTGGCCAATCTCCGTAAACGCGTCGATAGCGAAGACCTCACGCTCCTGATCCTCGCCATAGAAACCGCGCGCCTCACCGGCGGCAACCTGACAGAGGTCCTCGACAATATCGCCCTGACCATCCGGGAACGAACCCGGGTCGAGCGCCGCGTCCAAACCCTGACCGCCATGGGTCGGCTTCAGGGCAACGTCGTCGGCGCCGTTCCGATCCTGCTCGCCCTCCTTTTGACCGCCATTGATCCGGTCATGATGTCCGCCTTTTTCCACTCGCCCGCGGGCTGGGTCACAGCGGCCCTCGTAGTTATTCTTGAAGTCGCCGGGTTCCTGCTCATCCGTAAAATCGTCCGCATCGACATTTGAAAGGGATCACCCTGTGGAAATGCTGTTGATCAGTCTGCTATGGGGCGTGGGGGCCTTCGGCCTCGCCGTCTATGGCCTCGCGTTCGGCCGCGAGATCTCGTATGTCACCCTGGCTGATGGACGCCGCCAGGAACGCCGACTCCCCCTTCTCTTCCGTCTGCTCCTCCCCTGGACCGCCCCGCTCAATCGGTGGACCTTGGGCGACGACTTTCGAGCGTGGCGCGAAAAAACCCAAATCCAGCTCGTTCAAGCCGGCTTCGACGGGATCCTCGCCCCCCATGAATTCATCGGCTTACGCCTGCTCGCCCCACTCGTTCTCGGCGGGTTCGGCACCCTGATCGTCTTCCTGCTCGCCGCCGCCATGCCACCCCAGGCCTGGTTCGCCCGCCATAGCGGACTCATCGCCGGGCTCCTCTTCCTCGGATCCGCCACGTATCCCCGGCTCTGGCTCGACGCCCGGATCCGGGAACGCCACCACCTGCTCCAAAAAGCCCTGCCCTTCGTCATGGACCTCCTCACCCTCTCCGTCGAGGCCGGAACCGATTTCATGTCCGCCCTCCAACGGATCATCGACCGCCGCACCCTTGATCCCATGGGCGAGGAATTGATCCGGGTCCTGCGCGAAATCCAGCTCGGAAAAACCCGGCGGGAAGCGTTGCGCGATATGGCCCGCCGGATCGACCAGGCCGATGTCCGCGCCGTGCTCCAAGCCCTCGTCCAGGCCGACGAACTCGGGGTTGGCCTCGGCGGCATCCTCCGCATCCAGGCGGCCCAAATCCGTAACAAACGCTTCGAGCGCGCCGAAAAACTCGCCAATGAAGCCCCCGTCAAACTGCTCTTCCCCCTCATCGCCTTTATTTTCCCCGCCGTCTTCCTCATCCTGCTCGGCCCCATCCTCGTCTCCATGGCCCATTCATTCTGATCTTGACTCCGTCCCCCCGGAAATCGGAAAGTGTCGTCATGAGCATCGTGCATTTGATCGTCGAAATAGGACCCGACCGAGGCCGGGAACTGACCATCCCCCCGGAGGGGGCGCGCATAGGCCGCTCCTCGCGGAATGATATCACCCTGCTCGATCCCGTCATGTCCCGGTTCCATTGCCGGATTTTCTGGATCGACCCCCAGACCCTCGCTATCGCCGACTTGGGAAGCTCCAATCAGACCCTCGTGAATGGCAACCCGGCGCAGGAACAACCGTTGCAGATCGGGGACCTGATTACCCTCGGCGATTCGGTGCTCAAGGTCATCCGCGCAGGAGCGCCGGGGCCGGGAGACGTCGCCACCTCCATCGATCATCCGCCGGTGCCCGCCCCATCCCGCCCCCTGACCTTTCAGATCCGTCGGGCTCTTCCGCCCTCGCTCCCCGCCCGCCGGATGATCCTGATCGGTTTGGCATTTGTCATGGCCCTCCTCGCCGCCGCGGTCTGGATCTTTAAGATCCGCCAGCCCGACCCCGCCCAAACGGGCAGTTCGACACGCAGCCCCATTGCCGCCATTCCGGAACCCGCCTTCCTCCTGGTGTATGAGAAAGTCGAAGGATCCGCATCCAATATCTTCCGCTATGCCCTCTCCATTCGCGACGGTACGGCCACGGTTCAAATCGATGAAATCCTCTCGGACCGTCATGTCCGCCGCGAAAAAAAAATTGACGAATCGCTTTTGGGCAGTCTCGCCCAGTCGATCCGGGCTGCCGGTTTTTTTGAACTGCCGGAGGACTATCTCGGCGTCACCCCGCCCAACCTCCTGTCATCAGCCACGCTCCTGATCGCCGCCGGCCGCGATTCCCGACGGGTCCGCATCCTCAACCGCGTGGAACCCGATTCCTTCAAACCCATCCGCGAAATGATCGAGGAGTTCGGCCGCAGTGAACTCGGCCTGGCCGCCCTCGCCATGCCCCCCGAACGCTTGAGGAGCGAAGCCCAAAACGCCTACCTCCGCGGCCTGAAACTCGCCGAGGAACGCGAGGTGCGCGAAGATAACCTGTTCAAGGCCATCCAGGCCTTCCAATCCGTCGAATGGTATCTCGAAACCCTCGACCCCAAACCCGACTATTTCGCCGACGCCCTGGCCCAACGCACTACCTGTGAACACGAGCTCCAGGAACGCATCGCCAATCTCGATTTCCTCGCCGAACGCGCCATCAAATTACGGGATTGGACCGATGCCGCCCGGCAGTTGCGCCTCATCTGTGCCCTGATGCCCGACCGCATGGATGAACGCAACCAGCGGGCCATGCGTAAATTACTGGAAGTCGAGCGCCACCTTAAACCCCGCCGTTGAAAGGCGTCTATGCGTCATCGTCCCCTGACATCGTTTTTAACCGCCTGGTTTCGGGTCTTCGGGGCGATCTGGATCCTCCTGGCGGGTTCTTTGTTCGCCGGCTCGGCCCAACTCCGGGTCTCCTCCGATCCCGCCGGCGCCGAGGTCAGCCTCAACGGCCTGCCCGTGGAAATGACCCCCATCACCTTTACCAACCTTCCAGCCGGAACCCATCGACTCGATTTCCGGAGGTCCGGTTTTCAGGATACCCTGCGTTCGGTCCGTCTGCGCAACGGCCAAAAAAGCGCCATTGAAGTCCGTCTCGAACCCCTCACCGGCCTTCTGCTGGTCGATTCTTTTCCCACCGATGCCGAGGTCGTTATTCAGGGCGTCTCGCGCGGGCGAACTCCGATTCTGATCGCCGACTTGCCCCTCGGCCTCCACCGCATCCGGTTTCATGCGGTGGGATTCGCTCCGCAGGAACTCGAGGTCAATCTCGCCGACCGGTCTCCCCGGAAACTCTTTGCCCACTTGAGCTCCGATTCAGCGTTCCTCACTGTGGAATCCGATCCCCCCGGCGCGGCCATCCTTCTCAATGGCGCCACCGTGGGTAACACGCCCTGCGTCATCGAACGGGTCCCCTCGGGCAAAAAACAACTGGAATTGAACCTGGCCGGCTATCGTCCCCACCGTCAGGAACTCGAACTCGCCATCGGTTCGTCCAACCGGGTCTCCGTGCCCCTGACCGCCATCCCCGGCGCCCTCACCATCGTCTCGCAACCGCCCAAGGCCCGTATTTATCTGGGCGGCCAATTCCGGGGGGAAACGCCCCTGTCGCTCGATGGGCTTTCCCCCGGCATCCTCGAATTACGGGCGGATCTCAAGGGGCATGAATCCCTCAGCCGGGCGGTCAATCTGCAACGGGGTGAAAGCCAGACCGTCGAATTCGTTCTGGTCCGGAATTCCGGTCTCGCCGAAATCATCACCGAGCCGGCCGGGGTCCGGGTCTTCATCGACGGCGAGGATTATGGCGTAACCCAAGGGGGCGCCAGCGACCTCCTCTCGAATCCTCTGCGCATCGATCTGCTCTCCCGGGGAACCCACCGCCTCCAATTGACCCGCAAAGGATATTACCCCATCGAGAAAAATTTCGAAGTCGAAATGGATAAAACCGTCTCGGTCCAGGAATCGTTACGCAAAAAATTCATCGCTGATACCCGGATCCGATTCCTGAATGAGGCCGGCCAGGAGGAGTCTAAAGTCGGGGCCGTCTCCCAGCACCAGCCGAATGGGGATATGGAACTCGAAACGAAGCCCGGCATTTATATCAAGATCCCCGGCGCCAAAATCATTGGCATTGATCCGGTGGTCCTTCGAGAATAAGCCGGTCGCCCACGGCTGGACTCTTCGCCGACAAAACCCCTGCCCGCCATTCCAAAGCGCTAGCTGCCCGGACCCCGCCCATCGCCATTCGAAAGGGCTTCAGATTCAGGACCGTTTTCAGGACGACTCCCGTCCGGTCCAGAAACACCACATCCAATGGATAAGCCATTCCCCACGTGTGAATCGATCCGCAGGGAATGAGGTGTAAAACCGTGTCCGGCGTCAGCGGCGGACGGGCGATTAAGCCCTGAAGGCGGGAGAGAAAAGACCGGGCGACGATGACTTTTGAAGCGAAACAATGCCCATCGCTGGCGCGAATCAGGGGCATTTATGGACGCTCCCGGTGATAATCAATGCAACAGGGCGCCGACCAAAACGCCAAAAACCATCCAACCCAGATAGACGAAGGAGGCCCTGACATTTTCCAGTTTGAAGCCGATCAGGTTGATATCCACCTTGTCCTGGGTGATGATCAGCACAATGGTGGCCAGCGCCAGCAACACCAACGCAATAATGACCGTTTTACTCATGACTTTGTCCTTTTACCCCGGATGGATTTTGCTGTCCGTAAAATTTCCTTAAGAATCGTCCCAGGTTCGGCCATGCGGCCTTCCCCTTTCCGGCCACAAGCCAGGTCGCCGCGTCCCGGATTGACAATCCGCACCCCGCGTTGGAGGAGCGTGCGCAGGTTGGCGCGGGTCGCCGCATGTCGCCACATATGATCATTCATGGCCGGGGCCAGAATCAGAGGCGCCGTACAGGCCAGGGCACTGCATGTCAACAAGTCATCGGCCAGTCCATGGGCGAGCTTAGCCATCACATTGGCCGTACAGGGAGCGATCACGAACAGATCGGCCTGGTCGGCATAGGCGATATGCTCCGGCTTCCACTCTTCGCGAGGACCAAACATATCAAGACCGACCGGCTTGCGAGTCAGGGTCCGAAACGTCAATTCGCCGACGAATTCCGTCGCGGCCCGGGTCATGACCACCGTCACCTCCCAGCCGGCCGACTGGAGCAAACGCACCAATTCGGCCGATTTATACGCGGCGATGGATCCGGTAACCCCGACCAGGGCATGGAGGGGACGTCCAGCGGTTGTTTTGGGTATCGGCATGGCGTTTATCGAATCATTTTCGATATTCCGGGTCAAGTCCACAATTACCCGGCGAAATTGGATTGCGTCTGCCCGGCGTTTTTGTTTATAGTGCCCGCGCTGTTTGAGCAATTCAACCCGGTTTTTCCTGGAGAGGTGGCTGAGTGGTTGAAAGCAGCGGTTTGCTAAACCGCCGTACTGATTATATCGGTACCGGGGGTTCGAATCCCCCCCTCTCCGCCAACCCGCGTCCTCGCGGGTTGCCGCGCCGTAGCGTCTGC
>CAZCDO010000169.1:0-8815 GCA_964497135.1 uncultured Verrucomicrobiota bacterium | reverse complement strand
CAGGTCCGGCGCGGTGAACCCAACCATCTCGCGGTCCGGGTTCATGAAGCCAACCGGGAATATGGCTTCGCTTATAGTTGGCAGGGAAATTGGTCCGGTCTCTACCGGGGCGTTGAACTGGTGACCACCGGCCCCCAATGCCTGGATCAAGTCTGGTTTCATCCTGACGCCGATCGCGGAATGCTGGGCGTGAATGCGCAGATCGATGGAATCCCAACGCACACGCCGCTCGCGCTGGAAATTCGAGTCCGTGAAACCGGCCAATCCGAAATCCGCGCCCAAATCACTCATCGCGTCGAGGGTCCGGGCGTGCGATTCGAAATGCCATTCCCTTCCCCGCGGCGCTGGAGTCCCGATTCGCCGAATCTATACGAAGTCGATGTCCGCCTGCTCACTAAAGACCGGGTCCTCGACGCGCAGACCGAGCGGATCGGCTTTGTCAAACTCTCCACGCGCGGACGCGAATTCCTGATCAATGACGAGCCCTACTACATGCGCGGAACCGGCGATTTTCTATCCTGCCCCGAAACCGGGTGCCCCGATACCGACCGCAATCGTTGGCGCCGCAAACTCCAGGCCTTGCGCGACTACGGCTATAATTATGTCCGCTGCCAATCTTATGTTTACGGTCCCGAGTATTACGATGCGGCCGACGAAGTCGGCTTGCTGGTCCAGAGCGAAATGGGAAGCCTCGGTTCTTGGGGAGGGCATACCCCCTGGCATGTTTACCAATGGCCCAAACCCACCCCGGACCACTATCCCCACCTGAAGCGCCAATGGGATGCCATCGTCCTGCGCGATGCCAATCATCCCTCGGCCAACCTCTATTGCATGAGCAATGAATATTTTGGCGATACGGATTTCAAACGCATCGCCTGGCAATGCTATCATGACACCCGCGCCATCAAGACCACCGCCTTGGTCATCTGGACCGATGGCGGCTATAATCCCAAGTTGCCCGCCGACTTCATCAATCATGGATCCGACTGTTTCAAACCCGATGAGTTGGCCAAACTCGATAAACCACTCATCGAACATGAATTCCGGTGGTGGAGCAGTTATCCGGATATTCGCCTGACGGATCGTTATCTGAAGGGTGCGGTCCGACCCTATGCCGCGGAGATTGCCCGCTCCGCCGCCCGCGAAAAAGGACAGGAACATCTGCTCGAAGTTTATGCCGGGAACAGCCAGCGCCTGCAATTCATCGAAGCCAAGGCAAAAATGGAAAATTGCCGCCGGGACAACTCCCATCTGGCCGGCATCTGCCATTTCAATGCCATGGATGCCAATCCCTCCCCTCAAGGGATTATTAATGAATTTTACGAAAAGAAATGTGCCTCCGCCGAAACCTGGTTACAAACGAATGGCGACACGGTCCTTTTGGCCCACCTGAACTTCGAAGACCGCGTGTTGGTCGGTGGACAGGACTTTTCCTGCCGTCTGGCCATCTCGGATTTTGGACATCCTCCCCTGAAATCAGGCGCCTTGCGTTGGCGGTTGATGGCGGGGGAACGGGAACTCGGCTGCGGCCAACTCGAATGGGCGCATACCCCCTACACCACCTGTCCCGTCGGCTCAATTCAGGTTGCCATCCCCGCATTTGAACGACCGACCCAGGTCACGCTCGAAGCTAGGATCGACACCGCGTCTCGCCCCGTTCGAAATGAATGGCCGCTTTGGATTCTGCCCCAACGGGATCAGATCTCCCGAAAAGTCATTCTCTATGCAAACTCGCCCCGCACGGGTTGGCTCAAAACACTCCCCCCAACCGTTGGAACCGAAGTATCCGGGGCCCGGGTTTGGTTGACCGAACGGCTGGATGACGCCGTGGCCGCACATGTCCGCTCCGGCGGCTGGGCCGTCGTCGCCGCCACGGAGGGGTTGGTGCGACCGCACGCACCGAATTTCGGGTACGTCAAATACTTCTTCACCCCGCCGGCCAATTATGGCCCCTATGAGGATGGCCAGAATGGAACCGTCATTCAGCCCCACCCGCTCCTGGGCGATTTCCCGCACGAAGGTTTCGCCGACTGGCAATTCTTCCGCATGATCGAAACCGCTCCCCCCCTCGATTTGGCGCCCTTGGGGTTGGCGGATACGGAACCGGTCATTCGGTGCATTCACCGTTATCCGGTCTGTCATGCACTCGGTTATCTCTTGGAGCTCGCCTATGGCAAAGGCGGATTTATTTTTACCGCTCTCAATCTCGATTGGGACCTGCCGGAAGCGCGATATCTCCTGGATGCCATGATCCAGCGCACCCAATCTCCGACAGGCCCGGCCGCCCCAAGCCTGGGTGAAGCCGCTCTGCGGCGGGTGATGGAAGCCACGGCCCTGCCGCCCCTGCCGGATTGAAAACCAACATCGGGTGGAACCCGACCCTCCAGCAGAAGGAAACGCCAGTCAGTTATCCATTCGATGAAAACAGCCGCAACTGACTTTTGCCGGAATGTGGATCGGCTCTTTCGCCGAGGCCATTCCGATCACGATAAGCACAAATGTGCTAATAACAAGCACAGCAAAGCGGTCGACTTTAAGCGCGGCTTTTCTTATAATTACAACTCGAAATAGAAAACCATCCTCATGCTGCAATCGGGCGATGAGGCCAGGAGACCCAGCGATGAGACACCGGCTGCGAAGACTTGCTTTGATAGGTGCGATGGTACTGGGGGCGGGGTGGGGGCTGGCGGCGGAATCCGATCTGGTGGTGGTGGAAAAGGGGACCACCCGGGTGATCGTGGCGGTTTCGCCCGATGCCGGCCTGCCGGAAACCAAGGCTAAAGATGGAACCGTGTCGCGAGGAGTGGATGTCCAGGGGACGCGAAATGGGGAATGGTCGGCGGCGAACGATCTCGTGAAATACATCGAGATGATGACCGGCGCCAAACCCCGGCTGGCGTTCACTCGCGAGGCAATTGATGCTGCGCTCAAGGGCAAGGAACCGGTTATCCTGGTGGGCGAGGAAGCGCTTAAAGTCAATCCCAAACTGGGTCAGCGCATCCAGGCCGCGGCCAAACCCAAGCCCGTCCTGGTGGCCGATGCGATCGGTCTGTTGCGCGATGGCAATCGGATACTCGTCGCGGGCAATAATGATGAATCCCACTATTTCGCGGTGGCCGAACTGCTCTGGCGCTGGGGCTGCCGCTGGTATCTTCCCACCGATTTCGGCGAATGCATTCCAACGGTCGTGACCCTGACGGTGGGCGATCTCGATTACGCCTATGGCTCGCCTTTTGAAATTCGCAGTTACTGGATCTCCTGGATGGGTGACCATGCCGGTTGGACGGATTTTCAAAAACGGAACATGATGGTCAACAGCCGCCGGGGCTTCCCGCCGACGGGGCATGCCTTGAGCACCTATACCCGGGGCGCTCCCGCTGCCGTTGGCGACTTTAACTTCGCCATTACGGCGCCGGAAACCGCCGCGCATGTCGCCCAAAAGATCGAAATGGCCTATTCCCAGGGGGAGGGCATTTCCATCGGCATGGAAGACGGCTCCTACGATTCGGTCTACCCGAAGGATGTGGAACTGATGAAGCTCCAGTGGGACAAGTATTTCATGCGCTGGTCGGTCGCCGATCCCATGCTGGATCTCTATAATAACGTCGCCTCCATCCTGCAGAAGAAATATCCGAGCAGCGGCGGTAAACTCGGTTTTCTGGCCTATGCCAACATGACGCTCCCGCCGGTTCGAGACCTGAAGGCTGAGCGGTCGCTCTACTGTGAATTGGCCCCGATCGATATCGATCCCATCCACGGCATGGACGATCCGAACTCACCGCCGCGTCAGGAATATCGCGACATGATGTACCGGTGGGCCAAGATCATGGAGGGCCGCGTGGCCATTTACGACTATGATCAGGGCATGCTGGTCTGGCGCGATATTCCCAATCCGAGCCACCACGGGCTGAAACAGGATTTCGCGCACTACGCCAAGGCCGGCATTTTGGGGGTCAACACCGAGAGCCGCAATGCCCTCGGCACTATCTTCCTCAACCTCTTTTTCCGGGGTCGCCTAATGTGGGACCCCACCACCGATGTCGATGCGCTGCTCAAGGAATTTTTTCCCAAGTTCTATGGTCCGGCCGCGGAACCGATGGAGACCTACTGGAGTACCATTTACAAAGCATGGGCGGACACCCTGGTTACCGAGCACGAACATTTCGTCGCGCCGGCCATTTACACCCCTGAAGTGATCGAAGCCTGTCGGAAGAGTCTGGTGGCGGCGGAGAAACTGGCGGCCCCGCTCGCGCAAAAGGCCAACCCGACCCGCCAGGAACGACAAGTGCTGGATCGTATGAAGTTCACCCGCATGAGTTTTGAGATCATCGATGGCTATCTCGGTATGGTCCGAAAAGTCGCGGCAGAATGCGACTATGCGGGGGCGGTAGCCATCGGCACAAAAACCCTGGCGGTTCGTGAACAAATGACCGACTTGAGCGGAATTTTCACCACGTATCGCCGAATGGGGGAATCCGGACCTGCCTGGTGGCCGGGTGAAGTCCAGCAGTATGCCCGACTTGCCAGTTTCCTGGCCGGGCCCAAAGGCACGTTAATTCAGAAGCTTCCCCTGGCGTGGGCCTTTCACCGGGACAAACAACGGGTGGGGGTTCAAAAGAAGTATGCCGCCCAGGACATCGATCTGACCTACTGGAAGGCCCACCAGGACAAGTTAACGCTTCAAGCCCTGAAGGACTATCCCGATGAATGGGAAATGCTGCGCACGGACCTATACGCCCAGGCGCAGGGAGTTCGGGATCCAGATTGCCAAAGTTTCACGGGCGATATGTGGTATCGCACGGAGGTCGAGTTGAAGGGCGACCAGGTCAAGGGCTCGGTCCACCTGATGTTCCCCGGCCTGTTCAACGAATGCTGGCTCTATGTCAATGGTGTTGAAGTGGGCTATCGCAAGCAGGCGAAGATGTGGTGGGTCAATGATTATAACTTTGAATGGGACGTGGATCTGACCGGGAAGCTTAAGGCCGGAAAGAACACGTTAGCGCTTCGGGCCAACTGTGAGCACCATTTTGGAGGACTGTTCCGCCGACCGTTTCTGTATGCGCCGGCGGGACAATAACAGGATCGCACCCGGTGAGAATTCAGCGCCAAATTAAAACGCCCAAATTCGGATGGAAGCGGCAGGAATCCCGGCATGGGCTCGAGTATTTTCATTACCCCAGCGACTTGGCGCGCCAATTGTGGCTCTATCCTTTTTGCATCGGGCGCGCGCGAACGCCGCCGGATGAATCGATTGAGCATGTGGCGGGGGATCGATATCTGCTCCATTATGTCGAGCGCGGCGAACTCTGGCATCGGCGGGGTGACCGCATCTATATTGCGCGGAGCGGCGAAGCGTGTCTGATGGACTTGGGGCGTGAATTTACGCATGGCACCGATGGGCCCCATGCCGCGCAGTCCTATTGGGTGGCCTTCAATGGCAAGGATATGGAGCGCTGTTTTCTCGAATTGGGCACCGCTGAAGATCCGGTCTTTACCGGATTGAATACGGGTACAGTCACGCGTCTTTTTCGGGAACTCATGTGTATGACGCGAAAGGAGGATGTGGCCTATGAATGGAAAGCGGCGGCATTGTTGACGTCATTATTGTCCGAACTCTATGCTGCGCGCACCCGCAAACACCCTCCGGTCAGTTTGGGGGCGGAGGCGGCGCAATATTCCGCGCCGGTACGCCAGGGCATCGATTGGGTCGTTCGGGAATACTATCTCCCGTATTCGGTCAAAGAACTCTTTCGTGTGGTCGGGTACAGCCGTAGCTACTACACCCGGATGTTTCGCAGTGAAACCGGCGTTCCGCCCCAGGTCTGGCTGAATCGGTATCGGATCGAGCAGGCCCGGCGATTGCTGATGTACAGCCATAAATCCATCGGGCAGATTGCTCGGGCGGTCGGGATTCCGGATCGAAATTATTTCGCGCGTTTGTTCCGGCAGGAGGCCGGCATTCCGGCGCGAGCCTATCGCCTGGAGGAAGGCGTTCCCCATGATGCTCGCAAAAACAAATGATCTCTTGAAGGCGGTGGATCTGACGCGTCCGGAACTGGCCGGGGTTAGGGAAGCCGCCGATCCGGCGCAAGCCTTGGTACGCCATTTGGCAACGTCGCCGCGGCAGCGGTTCCGATTCGAAATTGAGCGCAAGCCGGAAATGCTGGGTTTCCTGCGGGAAACCTATGCCGCTTGGCGTCGCTTCGACACCGCGGCGGCTGACCGGGTGGCCGGGTTGACGATCACCCAGGCCCAAGGTCCGCGCGCCTTGAGCAGCGTGGCCCTCCTGGGCCAGGCTTGGTGGGCGACGGGCAATCCGGCCTATGGGACGGCCTTTGAGCGGTTTTATCGCGAAGTCCCCACCGGTAAAATGTTCAACTGGGGTTCATTCAACGGCGCCCAAGGCGCCTTGGAACTGGATGCCTGGTTTCTACTGTTGGATTGTCCGGGCTTCACAACCGAGGGACGCGTGGCATTTCTGGACCACTTGCGCGCTATCGCCGATGATGCCTGGGATGTGAACACCTCGACCTGGTCCCAGCTCTCACTGGGACCTGAAGGCCATAACTGGTATCTGCATGGCGCCCAGGTCCTGCCGGCTTTCGGGTTGTTGTTTCCGGAGTTCAAGCGGGCTCCCTTCCTGCTTCGAACCGGGGCCGGCATTTTCGAAGAACACCTGCGCGGTCATTACAAGGCGGATGGGGGGGCACGGGAAACTACGCTCGGTTACCAGTCCAGTTCATTGCCGGGTCTGTGGGATTTCTATCTGCTCGCCCAGCGGAACGGCTACCCATTATCGCCGGGCTTCGCCGACCGGTTGCTCAAGGCCACGCGGTTTCTCCTCGATCTCATGAGTCCCGATGGCGGATTGCCTTCCTTTGGCGATGCGTTTCCCGTTCCGGGCTCCTTGACGGCAGTGGCGGCGACGGCGGCCTCCCTGACCGGGGATGGCGCCTGCAAATGGTTTGCCGAACGATGTCGCCGGCAGGTGACGGGGGATGAGACGGAGACGCCGGGCCAGATTCCATCCGGCGCGTTCTGGCGCGTGGGATTGGCCGGTGCGGCCACCTACGCCGAAACACGGGCACGTAATCCGGGTTTTGTCTCGGTCCTGATGGGACCGACCGGTTATGCGGCCCTCCGTAGTTCCGAGACTCCCGACGCGAACTATCTGGCTATCGCCGCTGCGGATCGCGGACCGATTGTGACGAGCCATGGGCACAACGAGGTTTTCTCGATAGATGTCCATGCGCTGGGCACCCGGTTTATTGGCGAGATGGGCTGTGCGTGGTATGGAGTTTCGCCCGGACGCGACTATGACGAGAAGACCGAGGCGCACTCCTGTCTGGCGGTGGAGGGGATGGAGCAGGCACCGCTGGCCGGGGAATGGCGTTGGCGGGGACATGTCATTCCCGCCGTCCGGCGCTGGATTACAGAACCGACCCACGACTTCTTCCACGGTGTGCATGAGGGGTATTATCAGTATCCCGAGCACCAGATGCTCCACGCGCGCAAGATCCTCTTTATCAAGTCGAATCCCCAATATTGGATCATCTTTGACTGGCTGGAATCGGACACGCCGAACAAGGTGGCCGCCTATTTTCATGGATGCGTGGAAGGCCAATTGAAGGGCTCAGCGATTCTCTTGGGCAAGAGCCGGGGGCCACGTCTGGCGATCTTTCCCCCTGCGGGCGACAAGGTGAAGTCCGAAGAGGTTTCGACGGCGGGGTTGAAAGCTTATATTCGCGAGAAAGAGCTCGATCCCAAAACTTATCCTTGTTTTGCCTATCGGAAGAAAACAGCATCCGATTGTCTGGTTTGGGCGATGGTTCCCCTCGCGGCGGGCCAAAGGCAACCGGTGATGACACGGGTTCCTGTTGCGATGAATGGGAAGTCGGTCGATCCCTACCATGCGGTGGGCGTTCAGATTAAATTCCAGGATTACACGGATATGCTTTGCGTGTCTCATACGGAGTATGATGCGGATCTGACATTGGGCGATGTGGCACGGTGGGGCATCATGGCTTTCCGAAGGACCGGGAAAAAAGGAGCCGGCCCGTTCGCGTTTGAGCATACGGTCCGGGATGGAAGTTGCGGGCGGTAATCATTTAAAAAGGATCACATGAAGCGGCTGATACGAATTTTGTTGTGGGCAATGATGACCCCAAGCCTGTTTGCGACGGTCACGATGCTGAATGAACGCGGGCAGCCGATCCAGGAATCCCTGGATGTCCCCGCCTTGCGAATCGCGCCCACTGAGATCACCAAGACCTTATATGGCCAGCGCATCATCCGGCTTTCAGCCCCGGATAACCGGCAGACTCGCGTCATCTTTTCGGCGGAAGACGGAACGACCAACACCTACAACCGGCTCGATGGAACGATCAAAGAACTGGGCAAATTTCTCACCCAAATAACCGGCCAGTCTTTTGAAGTTGTAACGAATGACGCATCCGAAGGCCTTGTTTTGGTGCGGTCGGATGCGCCCGGCTTAATGATTCCAGGTTTGGACGCGTTGAAAGCCAGTGGCTCAGAAGGTTTTCTCATCCATTCCGACGGGAAGCGGAAGCTGTATCTGATCGGAAACAGCGACCCGGCTCTCCAGCATGCGGTCTACACCTATCTGGATCTGCTGGGCTGTCGCTGGTTTTTTCCGGGGGACAACTGGACCGTGATTCCCAAGCGGGCGGGCATTGGGGTCAAAGTCAACGCGCTCTGCACCCCCGCCTTCAACTCCCGTGGTTATTTCGGGACGGAAGGCGTCTTTTCGCTGAAGCATCTCTATGACCCCGAGGGCAAGGCCGCCTACCGGTGG
>CAZCDO010000168.1:0-8865 GCA_964497135.1 uncultured Verrucomicrobiota bacterium | reverse complement strand
CAAGTAGGTCAGGCATTCTTGCCTGACACGTCCCCGCCCCCCCGGAGTCGGGCAGGAATGCCCGACATACTTGGATTCACGCGGTCACTGCAACCTAATCGCGGATGCGCCCGCAGGGAATGTCATCCCCCAGAATTTTTGCATGGCGGCCATCCTCAAATAAGGGCATATTAGAAGGGTAGTACGGCGGCATTCCCGGGAGGTGGTCATGCGACAATATCTGGATCTGGTTCAGGATGTGCTGGACCATGGGATACCTAAAAAAGATCGGACGGGCGTCGGGACGCGGGCCGTTTTTGGGCGGCAGATGCGGTTCGATCTGCGTGCCGGATTTCCCCTGGTGACGACCAAGAAATGCCATGTGAAGTCGATCCTCCACGAACTGTTGTGGTTCCTGCGAGGCGAGACGAATGTCCGCAGTTTACAGGCGGTCGGGGTGACCATTTGGGATGAGTGGGCGGATGCGGCCGGGAACCTGGGGCCGGTCTACGGCAAACAATGGCGGGCTTGGGGTGCCGGAGCGGGGCGGCCGGAAATCGACCAGATCGCCCGGGTTCTGGAATTGATCCGCACCGATCCGGATAGCCGGCGGATGGTGGTTTCGGCCTGGAATGTGGGCGAGTTGGAGCAGATGGCTTTATTTCCCTGTCATTGCCTGTTCCAGTTTTTCGTCGCTGAAAAGCGGTTGTCGTGTCAGCTCTACCAGCGGTCCTGCGATGTGGGATTGGGGTTGCCGTTCAATATCGCCTCCTATTCCCTGTTGATTTTGATGATGGCGCAAGTGACCGGATTGGAGCCGGGTGAGTTTGTCTGGACCGGCGGGGATGTGCATGTCTATGTGAATCACGAGGCGGCCCTGCGGACGCAGTTGCTTCGTGAGCCCTTACCCTTGCCCCGGATGCGGTTGAATCCAGCGGTCCACCGGCTGGAAAATTTCAAGTTCGAGGATTTCACCCTGGAGAATTACCAATGTCACCCGGCCATCAAGATGCCGATAGCCGTGTGATCGCCGTGGTGGCGCATGGCCGCAATCGTGAAATCGGGCAGGCCGGGCAGTTGCCCTGGCAACTCCCGGAGGATTTGAAACGGTTTCGGGCGCTGACGTGGGGGTTCCCGTTGGTGATGGGGCGTCGGACGTGGGATAGCCTGCCGCGCAAGCCGCTACCCGGCCGGGACAACATCGTGGTGACCGGTTCCGCCCGTGACCGGGTCCTGACGGAAGGGGCGCATCTCGCCTTGAGCGCTGAGGAGGCGCTGGAGTGGGTTCGCGCCCGATCGGATTCCCAGATTTTCATCATCGGCGGCGCGCAGATTTTTCGGTTATTCTGGCCTTTGATCGACACTCTGCAGGTGACGTGGATCGATGCGACGTTTCCAGCGGCCGACGTGTTTTTTCCAGAATACGAGAAGACTTTTACCCGGGTGCACGACGAGCCGGGGCCGGACAGGTGCCGATACCAGTATTGGCGGGTGGCTGCCACACCCTCAGTTCCGTGAACGAAATTTTCCACAACGTAGGGAATGGAGTCGGGGTGCCCTCATAGGTGTTAAGCTTAAGACTATGAAAACGCCCCCGTTGGTCGCGCTTTCCGTGGCGGTGTCTTTGGGTTCCTCCCTCCCCCCGGCGCGGGGGAGGGAAAAACCTGAATCACTTAATCATCGATGCTCTCTCGGCTATACGGCCCCTGAAAAAGGGCGACGGCAAGCCTTTTTGAGTTATTTTTTTGATCTTAGCTTACCGCTATGGAGGTGCCCTCACCCCGCAATTCCCCCAGAAAAAAGCGGGGTGAGGGCACCCCGGCTCCACAGCACCTACGTGTTGCGGATGGATAAATGGCCCAAAGCTGAGAATCCTGGTTACGGCGATTCCACGATGATTTCCATCGGTAATTCCACGGCGTCGTGACGGTTTCGAAAATCGCTTTGACTGGGAACTCGTTTCCCCGTTCGGTTGTCGAGCAGGCCGATCCTCAATGAGTAGGTTCCTGGCGGAAGGTCTGCGGGAATGGGGATTTCGCGCTCCACCCGGAAAATAGCGGGCGCCGTCTGGCGCCGGATTTGGGTGGAGGGGAAGGGCGCGAGCCAGAGATGATCATCCTGGAATTGCGCCGCTCCTGAATGGAAATGAGTAAAAACGGCATAGGCATGGGGATTCACATCCGGGGGGCATTCCCAGAAATAGCGCAGGGGCAAGAGGCTTCCCGCTTTTACCCGGAGGGGCGATGCGGGAGAGAGTCCCGTCAGGCCTGCTCCATTGCGGAATCGGACCGGGGTGGCGAGTGCCGGTCGGTCGGACTGCGGCTGTTCATTGCGCGTATTTCCCCGCAGAAGGCCCCGGCCCGTCCAGATGAAATGTCGGTTTGTTTGGAATTCCGGCCGCCAATCGGCGGGCGCGAAATCGAAAATCTCCCAAGGCCCCAGGGTCCTGTGCCGCATGGTAATTGATTCGGCGGACAGTAATTGGACGGTGAGGGGCGCCTCCTCGCGCGCCACCACCAGCAGGGAATCCGGGGTCCATTCCACAACGGGCCGCTCGGGGAGGGCGCCATTCCAGCCAATGATGGGTTCGTCGAGTTGGTGGAGCCAGGGCAGGCGGAGATCGGCCAGGCGGGCGGAGACCCAGCGATCCGCATAGACGGCGGCGGGGTTATGTGACCGGATGAGCTCGAAGAGATCGGGTAGAAATTTTTCCTGGTGGAGCGGAGATCCATCGCCGGGGGGGACGGGAGCGGCCAGAAATTGGAGTTCGGCGACGTGGACGAGAACCGGTTTGGTTTGGGGCTGAAATCGAATTTTCAGCGCGGATATTTGCCGGTCAGGCCAGCGCAGATCGAAATAAAAAAAACGCCCCCCCCAGTAGGGGCGGGGACCTGACCAGAAGAAGCGGGTGGGCGCAATCTCGCCGGCCAACGGTTGCCACACGGAATGGGTTCCCGTCAGCACTTCCAGGGTGAACGGTGGAGGAATTCCGTCGGGGGGCTCGAGATACATCCGGAATCCCGCGAGCGGGGTGGGATCGCGGAAGTGGAAGGTCCAGGTTTCGGGCTCGAGCGTATCGTTTAGGACGCAGGTGGTATCCAGATTCGAATCGGTGAGAGGTTTGAGCAGATCGGCGTTTCGATGGGTGCGGGCGGAAACGAGGGGGGCGTCAGAGGGGGGGAGGGTGATGGGGGGGGTGAAATTCCAGTGCAAGGTCCAGAGGGTATTGCGGATTGCGGTGCATTGGGCGGAGCCGCCGGAATGCCCGATAAATTCATCCAGATAGCCCTCGCCATTCAGGAACGCCGGGGAGGGATTGGATTCACCACGGCGGGCATTGAGGAGCAGTCGTTCCCCGGTGAGGGTGATGAAGGCGGGGTGTTCGCCCAAGGCAGCATTGAGCCAATGATGGCGGAACCCGATATAGACGGTGGTCAGGTTTCGCTCCAGGCAGAATTCCTGGAGATGTCGGGCCTGGACCTGACGTTGGGCTTCGCGGGTGGATTTTTCGCCAAAATCCCACAGCGCATGGAGATAACCGGCCGAGAGGAATAAAACGAGGATCCAGACGACAAGGGAATGCGTGCGGTCAGCCACGGCTTTCAACGCCACGGTCGTGAGCAATACCCAAGGAATAAAGAACGGGACGAGGTAACGGACGAGCCCGGTATCGGCAAACTGGGTGGCGCAATAGCAGACGAGAATGAGCACGGCCTGGAGTGCCGCGGCCGCGACATAGATCGTCTGGGGATTTTTTCGGGTGCGGAAAGCGGTCCAGCCCGCGATGAGGGGGGGGAGAAGAATGAGGAGCAGGCCGGGAATCCAGAACGGAGAACCGGCCCGCGGTAACTCGAAAAAATCGGGAAGTCGTTGGGTGCACAGATCGATTCCGCGCCGGCCGAATGCCGTCGGATCGAGATTTTGAAAAATGGCCAGCGAGTCGCCGTGATGGCGGAGGGACCAGAACCAGAAGGGTGCACTTCCGATGAAGAATCCGACGCCTCCCATCAGGAGGCGACGGGGATTCCACAGCGCACGCCCCAAACAGAAGAGGATGATGAGGGCGGAGGTCAGGAGGGCGGGCAGGATCAGCGAGTTGGCCCACCAGCCCAAGCCGGCCAGAAGACCCCAAAAGAAAAAAGACCCGAAACGAATCTGCCGGGTTTGTCGTTCTTCGAGCGTGAGACGGCAAATCCACCAGACCAACAGAGTGCCCAGAAGGACGGTGACGGCATATCCCCCGCGCGGGCTGACCTGGAAACCGTAGAAAGTCGGGGGGCCGATGACAGCGATCAGGAGCACCCAGACGGCCCCCTGTCGTCCGACCATATCGTAGGCCCATCGAGCCAGGACGATGAGCGCCACCCATCCCAGGAGGGCGGTCCCGAGATTGACCCCAAAAGGCGAATACCGGCCCAGGGCACACAGTGCCGCGCTAAACACCGGTTCGACATTTCCCATGTAGGACTGGCCGTAAAAGAACACGGGCCAGGCCGAGCCATCGAGCATGTGACGGACCATGAGATAGACGATGCCGGTATCGGAGTCGGTTGAAAAGCGAAGGGTCCAGGCGCCCCAGATCCGGGCGGCCAAGGCGAGAAGGAGGATCGCGACGATGAGGAGGCCCGGCAAGAAGCGGCGGCGTAAGAAGGATAACAAGATCGCGCGATTCATGGATGAAAGATAGCACACCACCCGCCGATCTCAAGAAAACTGTCCCTCCGGGGTGCCCTCACCCCGCTCTGGCCCACCGGGATCGAAAGAGCGGGGTGAGGGCACCCCGACTCCAAAGAAAGCGAATCCAACGGTTTACAGGAGGGCGGAAGTCCCCGGCCCAGCGGGACATCACTTTACGTGACCCAGCTTTGGAAAGAAGCGTTCAGGAATAGGCCCTGCAGCCGAAAAATGGTTGCAGAGGATCGCACTTGAGAATACAGTTAAGAGCATGGAGGATGACATTATGGACATGACTCACTCAAGCGAAGTCGCGCCACCCGAACCGGTCCGGGTTCTGCTGGTCGAAGATAATCTGGATGACGCCCTCCTATTTCAGCGATTATTGTTGCACTCGTCCCGGATGTCCTTTCACCTGGAGCGACGGGAACGGATGGCGGATGCGGTGATCCGGATCGGGGCGAGCGATATTGACATCGTGCTTCTGGATTTGTCGCTTCCCGACAGTCACGGGTTGGAAACGTTTACCCGCTTGCATGCCGCCAATGTCCGGGTGCCCATTATCGTCTATACCGGCCTGGACGACGAGTCGTTAGCCATCCGGACCCTACAGGAAGGCGCGCAGGATTATTTGGTTAAAGGGCAGGTGGATCGTTCGTCGCTCCTGCGGGCGATCCGGTATGCCATCGAGCGCCAACGTACGCGAACAGAACTGATCGCCGCGCGTGATTTATTACGCAGTCTCATTGATAATATTCCCGATCAAGTTTATATGAAAGATCTGTTGGGTCGATTCATCGAGGCCAACCCGGAGACCGCCCGGTCCTTTGGCATGGCCTCTGCCGAGCAGATCATCGGCAAAAGCGACTTCGATTTTTTTTCGCCCGATCTGGCGGCCCAGTTTTGGGCGGAAGAACAGGATTTATTGCATCGCGATCAGCCGTGTATCAATCGCGAAACCTCGATCACGGATGCCGCGGGCAACCCCCGGTGGGTCCTCACCTCCAAGGTGCCCTTGCGGGACAGCAGTGGAGCCTTCACGGGGTTGCTGGGGATCAATCGCGACATCACGGAGCGCAAGCGCGCTGAAGAAGTCATTCGCCAACTCAATGAGGATCTTGAAAAGCGCGTGATCGCCCGGACCGCCGATCTGGAAAAAGCGGTGGCCCATTTGGAACAACAGAACCAGGCGCGGGTGGATTTTGTGTCCAATGTGTCGCATGAATTGAAAACGCCGTTGACCTCGATGCTGTATGCGCTGGGGAACCTGATGCTGGGGATTTCGGGGCCGGTGCCCGACCGGGTGATGACGTATCTGAAGTTGATGAACGAAACCTGCCAGAGAATGTCCAAAACGGTGGCCGATGTTCTGGATCTCAGCCGGCTGGAATCCAAGGCCATGCGGCTGAATCGGACCAAATTCCCGTTCGATCGGCTCATTCGTCAAGGGGTGACGGCCTTGAAATCGGAGGCGCAAACCAAAAACATCGAAATTCAACTGGCGCTGAATCCGGGCCTGGGGTTTGTGGAATGCGATGTGTTCAAGTTGGAGAGAGTGATCATCAACCTGGTTGGAAATGCCATCAAGTTCACGCCGGCCGGCGGGCGGGTCGAAATCGCTTTGTGTCACCGGGAGACCTATCCGGGGGTCCTGTTTATGGAGATCACGGACTGTGGCGTCGGCATTGCTCCTCAGCATCTGAATCGGGTCACTGAAAAATACTACCGGGTCGGCGAACACATCAGCGGAACCGGATTGGGACTCTCCATCTCCAAGGAGATTATTGATCTGCATGGCGGACGGCTCGAAATACTCAGCCCTCCGCCCGGACGACGAAAGGGCACCCAGGTTTGCGTGGGCCTGCCGACATCGGCACCTCCCGTCATTCTGATAGCAACCGATGACGAATCGATTCGGGAGGCTCTCGTGCACCTGATCGGTGGACCCGGGTATCACGTGATTCTGTGCGGGAAAGGCGAGGATGCCCTTGCGTTCGTTCGTCGCGAAAAACCCGATATTGTGGTTTTAGATCTGTTCTTGCCCGTACGGGATGGAGAAGATGTTATTTTGTGCATGAAAAGCGAGGAAGCCCTGCGCGGAATTCCTATTGTAGCGGCTGCGGGTGGCATCGTGTCCGATCGGTCTAAATTGGAGATGCTGGAAGGATTTGGAATCCCCATGATTCAGGCTCCCTGGTCCGAAGAGGAGGTATTCAGCCGTATTGAGGGTGCGCTCGTGGGGCTGAGTTCTGTTCGGGGGGGTGAATCGCTGGACGAAAATTGTTGCCAGGAGCCGTGAAACCCCTGCCCATGCGGTCATCATCCAGCGTGGAATTCATCGTGTTCAAGCGGAGACCGAATGACACCGGGACAGGGTCTGATAGCGGGATTGATGGCGGCTTTTTAGCATGCGGTGGCGGGGTTAGCGTGAGTGGGCTGGCATCATTTGGAATCGCGGATTCCCCGGCAGGTTTTTGGAGTCGGATTTGAATTGGGGAGGGACGGCGTGCCGCCGTCCGCTGCAGAAAGAAAGTACAGAAAAGGGAATCAGGCCATCTCATCAATAACTTCACGGGCGATTTGGACCCAACGAGGGAGGCGTTCCGGCTGGTTATTCAGGGTGTGGACATCTTTCATGATGAGCTCGATCCGACACCCCCTGGCGGCGGCCAGGGTTTTGCGGAGATCGGCGCGGATTGCGTTTTCGTCGAACGTACCGGTGCTGATCAGGGTCGGATTGGGTTTGCGGGAATAAACGATGGTGCGCCCGCAGGCGGCTGCCATGATGGTCTCGTCGGCCCAAGGCGAGACGGAAACCCGGGCGAGGTTGGGCATCCGCTTCAGGACATGCCAGCGGTTATTGACGGGTTCGCAGCACCCGTAGTAGCACTTGCCGAATTCTTTCGCCAGACCGAGCTGATAAGGAAAAATAAATTCCTCGAAAAGATCGGGTCCCACTCCGACCGTTTCCTGCGATTCGCTGAGGCACCATAAATCTTTCCTGCGTACGGGGGAGCCGGGAGCGGCATCCGGCCGGGGCAAATCGCGCGAATAACCCATACTGCCGGACCCGATATAATCATTGGCATTGTTCAGGGAATAGAGACCTTCCCGTTCGAGCCATTGGGTTAAGGCGAGATGATCGTCGCGCAGGAACGCCATCAGGCGGTGCAAACCGTCGGGATTGTCATACATGTAAAGCATCAGATTTTCCAAGCCGATCAAATCGATGGCCACAATGGTCAACCCGAGGGTCCAATAGAAACCGCCGCGCAGGCAGACAGGCAAAATACCGCTGAAAACCTTTTCCAGCCGTGCTTTTTCCGCGAGGGTTCCGTCGCGATCGACGGCGAAGGTTCGGGGTGTGAGTTTGCCGAAATCGGCATCCAGATCCTGGATCGGAGGATTCCAGCGCCGGGCGCCGAGATGGCCGGCGTTGTCTCCGAGCTGGACTTGTGACTGGACGCCGTAATTCGAGACTTGAACCCGCCAGTTGGTTGAGATCCAAGGTTCGATGACATGGTCGTCTCTCAAAATATCGAACTGGTAGAATTCAGCGAGGAGGGCTCTTTCCCAATTGCGGGCCCAATCGGATTGGCAGGTGAGTTGGGGACTGAAGGGCAGACGGTCATCCTGGACCCCGCCGAATTCGGCGAGAACCATGGGGCGACTGTTGGAACCGGCATCATGGGCCAACCAGGCGTGGCGTCGTTCCCGATTGACCGGATCGTCGGCCATCTGGTGTTTTCGTTCGGCGAGACGGCGCAGAATATCGATATCGGATTGGACTATGGCGAGATCGGTCACAGTACCGTCCTTCGGGCTGAACCCTTTACAAGGTTGTGGATTTTGTTTAAGCCAACACTTCGCCCCGGGTTTGGATGACCTTTTGGTACCAGTAATAGGAATCCTTGGGGATCCGCTTGAGCTGGTTGGAATGGTCGATGTAAACCAACCCGAACTTGTTTTTATACCCGTCCGACCATTCCATGACATCGAGGAAGGACCAGACGAAATATCCCGCGATCGGCACTCCGTCTTGTCCCGCCCGGGCAAACTCGCGCAGGTACCCCGCGTGATAAGCGATCCGCTGGGGATCGTGGACCTGTCCCTCCGGGGTCGGGACATCCGTGAGCGACATCCCGCTTTCGAAGATGTAAACCGGCTTTTTGCCATAGCGCTCGACGAAAAAGCGCGGTCCCCAGTAATGCG
>CAZCDO010000167.1:8082-8956 GCA_964497135.1 uncultured Verrucomicrobiota bacterium | reverse complement strand
GCGGGGTCGTCGAGGAGGAAGCCATAGGTGACATGCAGGACCTGGCGGGCGGCATCCTGGTCCATAAGTCCGGCCAACTCGGAATCCTTCATCAGTTGCGGATCGGGGATCCGGGCCAGATCCGGAGTGATGTGATAGAGTTTCAGGGCATCGGGCAGGCGCTCGAGGGCCATCTTATGCATCTTACGGTAGAGCCGGGGCGCCTGGGTGGCGATGAGCCGGACGGCTTCGAGCCAACTGGTGCCGGCGGTCTTTTCGTGGAAGCGTCCCCCGGTGATCCGTCCGACAATGGGGAAAATGGAAAATTTATCGGACCCCGAGTGGACGGAGATTTTATAGTTTCCGTGGGTTTGCGCGATGATGGTGTGAACCGTGAACTGGCGGGTGAATTCGGCCAGGTCGCCGACATAATCGATCCCCTTTTGGAATTCACCGATGAACCGGGGGGCGAGGCTGACGACTTTGACGCCGCGCCGGATCAGTTCACGGATGATGAAGAGGTGATGTGCGGGCAGGGTGGGCGTGGTGGTTTCATCGATGCTCATTTCGAGATCGAACCGACCCTCGCCGCGTTTGGATTTCAGGAGCGTGTAGACCTCCCGGGCAAAGTCGAGCGCCGGGGTGTACATGACGGCGCAGAGGCGGGCCTCTTCGGCGGAAAAAGCGATGGCCGTTTTTCCGGCGGCGCTTTGCAGGTCGAGGCTTTTGCCGGCATAATCCCGATTGGTGATGTCCTGGATGTCGGCGGGGAGTTTGGCGAATTCGTCGGCGACCTGGCGGGGGGGCATCCGGGCGACATCCGGTCGCATGACTTCGGACAGGTCGAGGGTGATCATGGTGAAGAAGAGGAAGAACAAAACATCGTAGAAGATTT
>CAZCDO010000167.1:5636-8072 GCA_964497135.1 uncultured Verrucomicrobiota bacterium | reverse complement strand
GCCGACCTCGATGGCGACGCGGATATGCTCGAGGGTCTTGAGATGGTCGGCATCGGCACCGTAGCCCGCCGTATATCCGGCTTGCAAAACCTGGAAGGTGACGTCGTCGACGACGCCGCGGAAGGTGCGGTGCATCAGGGTTAATTCCCGGATGGATTGCTGGGCGAGGACGGGGGCGACTTTGAACTGACGCGCGGCGCGGAGGTGGCCGGGGGTGGCGCGGCCCAGGCGATCGCCACAGCCAAAGGTGGTGGGTCGATCGGCGAGGGAGATGGGGGCGGTCCAGGGAAGAGCGGTGCGCAAGGCGGCGGCATTTTCGGGGGTGAGGGGGCAGATCCGGCTGTGGGCTGATCCGACCGGGGTGGCGATGCCGGTGAAGTCACGGAGGGCCTGGGCATTGGGGGCGATCACGATCAGTTTTTTGCCCTGTTCCGTGCGGGCGAGACCGATGAGACTAGGGCCGCAGCGGAAGAGGGAGTCGGCATAGACGGTTCCCTCAATCAGGGAGCCGTTGCGTCCGGCGTTGAGGGTTTCATCGGAGGCATTGAGCAGGTTTTGGTTTACAAGGGATTGAATGGCGCGTTCGATATTCATAGGACCTTTCTTCAACGTTCTCCGAGTTCAAGCCCCCGGCGGAGAGCCCGGAGATTCAGTTCCACCAGCGTGAGCGCCTTGCCGCCGAACATCCGGCGGATGCCATCCTCGACCTGGTCCACTTCCAAAACAGGTTTGCGGGCGATCCAGGCGCCCAGCATGATCAAATTGGCCACCCGCGCGTCGCCCATTTTTTCAGCTTCGGCCGAAGCGTCCAGGGCGAGGATGGAATCGGAGGATTTGACCCGGCAGCGGGATTTATTGACGAGCGCCAAACCGCCGGGCGCCAGGCTGGCCAGATAGTTGTTGACGCTTTCCTGATCCATCAGGATCAGGGATTCGAACCGGTCGGCGATCGGGGCGCCGATTTCATGGGACGAGAGAAAAACCTGGCTATTGGAGGAGCCGCCCCGGACCTCCGCGCCATAATTCGGAAAACAGGTGATATGGGGGATGGATTTGAGGGCGGATACGGCGATCAATTTACCCAGCACAATGATTCCCTGTCCCCCGGCCCCGGCGATGAGAATCCGCTCGAAAAAAACCTTGGATCGGGAGGGGACACGCCGGGCGACCGACTGGGGGCGACGCGATTTCATGTGGATTTTCCATCCGCCCGGAAGACGCGCACGGGGAACTCGGGCACCATGCGTTCGCGGACAAATTTAAGGGCTTCGACCGGTTTACAGCGCTGGTAAATGGGGCAGGGGGAGAGGATTTCGACAAAGCTATACCCGCGCCCTTCGATTTGGGCCTTGAAGGCCGTGGTCAGCGCTTTGCGGGCCCGCCGGACGCCGGCGGGTCCATCGAGGGCGACCCGGGAAATAAAGTAGGGGCGATCCAGGGTGTTGATCAGTTCGCACATCCGGATGGGGGGCCCCATGGTTTCGGGGTCGCGGCCCTGAGGGCAGGTGACGGTTTTCTGGCCGTTCAGCGTCGTGGGGGCCATTTGCCCGCCGGTCATCCCATAGACGGCGTTGTTGACGAAAATGACGGTGATATTTTCGCCGCGATTCGCGGCATGAATGGTTTCCCCCATGCCGATGGCGGCAAGATCGCCATCGCCCTGATAGGCGAAAACGATCCGCCCCGGCAGGACGCGCTTGATGCCGGTGGCGACGGCAGCGGCGCGGCCATGGGCCGCTTCGCTGATGTCACAGCGAATGTAGAAATAGGCGAGGACGGCACATCCGACGGGGGCAACGCCGACGGTCTCCTCCTGAATATCGAGCTGGTCGATGACCTCGGCCAGCAGTTTGTGAACCAGGGCATGGCCACACCCCGGACAGTAATGCATCGGGGTGTCGGACAAGGCCCGGGGTTTCCGATAGAGCCATTTGTGGTTGGAGGATTCGTTGGATTCGCTCATGGGGTCCGTTTTTTCCTGGAAGGGGAAAGGGCCTTTTGGATGGTCCGTAATACATCGCGGGCTTCGGGGACTGCCCCGCCCATTCGTCCCTCGAATAGGACGGGGGCTCGACCATTGACGGCCAGCCGGACATCTTCCACCATCTGTCCGGCGCTCATTTCGACACACAAGACGGAGCGACAGCGGGCACCGTGCAGGGCGATACGGCGGGAGGGGAAGGGCCACAGGGTGATCGGTCGAATCAACCCGACCCGCAACCCGTTACGACGGGCTTCGTCCAAGGCGCTTTTGGCGACGCGGGCGCTGGTTCCGTAGGCGACCAGCAGGAGGTCGCAATCCTCAACAGCGGTTTCCTCGAAGCGGACTTCCGCTGTGGCCAACTGATTGAATTTGGACTGAAGATGGATGTTATGTTGTTCCAAGTCTCCATCGTTCAGCATCAGCGAACGGACAAATATGGATTTGCGTCCCTT
>CAZCDO010000167.1:4707-5626 GCA_964497135.1 uncultured Verrucomicrobiota bacterium | reverse complement strand
GAGGGGCCGGAAGGGGGCGTGTTCGCAGGCGCAGGGGTTCCATCATCTGTCCGATCCGGCCGTCGGTCAGGATCATCACCGGGGTTCTGTAGCGGTCGGCCAAGGCGAAGGCCTCGATGGTCAGGTCATGGGATTCCTGGACCGAACTGGGGGCGAGGACCGGGAGGCGGTAATCGCCATGTCCGCCGCCTTTGACGGCCTGAAAATAATCGCCTTGGGAAGGGGCGATATTCCCGATTCCGGGGCCGCCCCGCATCACATTGACGATAACGGCGGGCAATTCGGCGGCGGCCAGGTTGGAAATCCCCTCCTGCTTGAGGCTGATGCCGGGGGAGGAGGAACTGGTCATGGCGCGTTTGCCGGCGACGACGGAACCAAAGACCATGTTGATGGCGGCGATTTCGCTTTCGGCCTGGATGAACACGCGGTTTAAGCGGGGCATGTGGGTGGCCATGAAGGCGGTGAGTTCATTCTGGGGGGTGATGGGATAACCATAATAGGCATCGCAACCCGCCCGAATGGCGCCTTCGCCAACGGCATCATTGCCGGTCATGAGTGTGCGTTCAACCATTTATTCGGATTCCTGCTCGATTTCAATGGCGGCATCGGGGCAGATATCGGCGCATTGCAGACAGCCGATGCAGGCGTCGGGACAGATCGCCACCGCCCAATGGGATCCGCGCGAGTTCAGTGCGGCCGAGAGGGACAATACTTTTTTGGGGCAGACCGCGAGGCAAAGTTCACAGCCCTTGCACCGTTCCCGGTCGATCTTTAAATGATATTTCACATCAAACCCCGAAGCTTTTGCAACCCGGAAAAGAGATGGGAATATACCCTAAACCCGGAGAAACTCCAATCAGAATTTAACCAGATCCTCGATTCGGACCGGCAGACCGGTCCGGAAGGATTGGTTGGCCGC
>CAZCDO010000167.1:0-4697 GCA_964497135.1 uncultured Verrucomicrobiota bacterium | reverse complement strand
GTGAGGATGGAACGGGCGCCGTCGATATGGTTGGCCCGCAAGCCGAAGGGGTCCGGCTGGGGATCGCCGAAGAGGTCGGCGCACAGGCGTTCGTCGCCCCCCCCATGTCCCCCCTGAGCCTGGGGAATGGCGACCTTGACCGGTTTGCACCACTGCCGTCGAAGGAGACAGACGGGTTTGTTGTCCATTTCAATGGGTTCGGTATCGCGCCGGTCCGGCAGGTTGAAATCCTGATCGGAGCCGCTGACATAGCTTTTTTCTTCGAGATTGAATTCCAGCCGGCCCTCGGTTCCGTTGAAAACCACGCGATAGCCCTCCCAGGGGGAATAGGTGGTCAGGTGATAGGTCATCAGGGCCTGATTGTGGTAGCGGACCAAGACGGCCATGTCGTCTTCGATGCTGATGTTGTGGCCGAAAACGCTTTGGTCGCGGAGATAGCCATCCTCGTGTTCGGCGTTGAGATACAATCCCTTGAGATACTCGCTTTTATCCATCTGGATGGCCCACGGGTCTTTTTCGGCCAGGGGGTTTCCATGAGAGCGGTCATAAAACTTGAGCTGACCGCGCTCCTCGGCGTTTTCCCGTCCGTAGAAACCCAGTTTGCCGAAAGCGAAGACGGTTTCGGGCAGAGATTGAATCCACCAGTTGACGAGGTCGAAATGGTGGGTGGCCTTGTGCACCATGAGGCCGCCGGAATTGTTTTTGTCCCGGTGCCAGCGCCGGAAATAGTCGGCGCCGGGGTTGGTGTCAAGGAGCCATTCGAAATGGATGGAGAGAACCCGGCCGATGACGTTCTGGCTGAGCAATTCACGGAGTTTGAGGTTATGCGGCGCGTAGCGATAATTGAAGGAGACCCGGATCTCCCGACCGGTGGCTTTCTGGCAGTCCAGGATGGCTTGACAGCGGGGGGCATCGATGGTCATGGGCTTTTCGGTGATCACATCGCACCCCAGTTCCATGGCCCGGATGATGTAGCGGTGGTGGGTGCGGTCCATCGAGGTGACGATGACGGTATTGATCTTGTGCTTGCGGATCATGGCGTCGAACTGGTCGGGCCGGTAGGTGGGGATGGGTTGAGGGGTCTTGAGCTCGGTGGTGAATTTCCGGTTCCAAAAATCCATGCGGGTCTGGTTGATGTCGCACAGGGCGGCGAGGCAGGCCCGGTCCTTGTAATCCTTGAGCAGGGCATGGGTGAACATGAAGGATCGTCCGCCGAGGCCGACGACGGCGTAGTTGCGTTTCGCTTTGACTCGGGATCGGTTTGATTTCATGGTTTCTTTCGGTTGGTGAACGCGAACTCTACAGGCTTTCGGTCGGGTAGTCCGGGTACAGCCGGGCGAGGCAATCCGGGCACAGGGAATGGGTGAACTGGGCCTTCATGGTGGTGTCGAAATAGGATTCAACCTGTTCCCAGAAACCGTTGTCATTCCGGATTTTTTTACAGCCGGAGCAGATGGGGATCAAGCCGCGCAAAATTCGGATCTGGTCCAATTGCCGGGCGATATGGCGGTTGTTTTGCCAGTTGGAATCGATCATTTTGGCGATCAGCCGGAATTCGGGGTGGTTTTCGGCGAGGCGGTTGAAAGCGCCGGAGAATTTATGGAGATGGCGCGCGTAAAGGGCCTCGGCCGTGACGCCGTCTTTGCGGGGGGGCACTTCGCTGAGCAGGAAGGCGAGGGAGGGGTTGACCATGAGCATCTCCAGGCCGGACGCCATCAACAGCCCATTACCGGGGTCTGACGGCAATTCCGTTTTATGGATCAGATCGTCGGCCGTTTGGGCCACTTTTTGCAGATCCACGGAAAGGGCCGAGACATCTTCAATGAAATGGCGCAGGGTGCCATGGATGGCCTTTTGATGAACTTCCTGCCACAAGTGGTAATGATGAGCCTCATCGACGGCCAACGATTGCCAGAAATCGCGCCAGGGGCCGGGCTCGTTCTTGCGCGCGAGTTCGTGGTAAATCTGGCCGGCTTTTTCCTCGATGAGCAAGGCGATGGCGACGGTGTCGGCAATGTCCTCGGGGCGGTCGGGTTGGGGGGGGGATGATTTCATACGGGAAAGAACCATCGGGTGCCGGGGCCTCGAGACAGCCCCAGATTGAGTTGTAGACCGGCGGGGTTGATGCGGGGAGCCTGAAGTCGGAGCGGACGACGGGGGTTGAAATTCCAGACAGCCAGAAAGACGGCGGTCTTTCCGTGGACGCGGCGGATCAGGGTGGTCCGGGGTTGGGGTTTTTCGAATTCACCGATGGGGGTCCGACCGTCGGGGACTGGATCGCTGGCGAGGATCGTCTGGTGATTTTGGGGCGCGTAAAGGGACAGGACATAGGGTGAGCCGCCTTTGACGAAGGTCAACGAGATCCATCCGGGACGGGTTTTCAGCGTTTCGGCCTGGGTGAAATGTCGATAGCCCCGCTGGTTGCCCAGTTGGATGGGTTCGCCGGTGGGGGTGGTTTTCAGCAGGCCAAGGGCGTGCAGGGCCCAATCATATTGATGGGGCTGGTCCGATGAAACCCGAAACACATCCACCAGGTAATCGGCCGTCAATAACAGGGATCGATCCAGACAGACGCCGGGATAGACCTGGCGATTGGCGACCCGGACTCTCTTGAAACTTTTTTCGGGCTGAAACGAGATCAATTCACTGTCGGAGAGATGGTCCCGCCAGGTATCGGTTTCCCAGAGGGATTGGGTGTCGAAATCAAAGGGGAACATGGGCTGTTCATCGACGGTGACCGTGTTATGCGCGATGGTGGTGCGATTCCAGGTCAGGTGGACGGGATCCTAATAACCGCCCTGGGTGATATGGGGCGCTTCGGTCAGGGCTTGGCTCCCGGTGACGATGTCGATATGGAGTGCGCCCGGCGAGCGATGCCCGGACCAATGGGGGCCCCAATAGAGATTGACGGCGGGAGAGGTTTCGCGGGTGGGTGTGGCCCGCAGGATCGTGGACCAATTGACCGGGAACAGGGAACAGCCCCGCCGATGCACTCCGGCGGCGCCCCACGTCGCATCGTCGTCGTAGGAGAAACGGCCCGGAGGAACGGGTTTGAGATCAAAGCGGACGAAATCGAGGTCGCCCCGTTCGGTCGATAGATTGATGAGCCGGTCGAGGGGGCCATTGTGTTTTGCGTAATCCGCCTGCATTTTGGTCAGGAGCCAGGCGTACTTAGGATCTTTGTAAACCTGCCAGGCTTTCTGGAACAGCGGCCACCAGACCCATGATCCGCGGATATTGCCGAGGATCTGGTCGTGAATTTTGGAGTAATCGCCGTTGGGGAAGGCCTGATAGAAAAACACATCGAAGGCGGACTTGAAGGTCTTGGTTGCGCCGGGTTTGCCATATCCCCGATGCTCGTCATGTCCATCATCCTGGTACAGGCTGGGAAAGGGGCGATGCCAGATATCGAGGCCGAGGTTTTCCAGGATGGTGGCGCATTCGGCGAGGGCCATCAGGACGAGCAGGTGATAGCCCATACAGCCCTCCCACTGCATGCCGTCGTCCAGGATATCGTGGCGGAGCGTGTGGATCAGGCCATAGCGCCATTTCCCATTTTCCTCGAGACCATAGAGGGCTTCATGAAAACCTTTGCGATCGCCCAGGGCGGTGGCGACGGAGAGGCGGGATAGGAGCATGAAGACATTGTGGTTATTGCAGGTGAGGTGAGCGCGGGTGAAAAGAAGGGGATAGATGCCATAAAAGGCTTCGCGCAGTGCCGTGTGGGTGGCGGCGGGAAGGCCGACCTCTTGTAAGAGGTCAAAAGCGGCGGCGGCTTGGCGGACCATTTCGGGTTCACCCTGAAAGGCGCCCTGAAGGGCCGGCCAGAACGCGACACAGTTTTGCAAAGCATCGACGGCCATCTTACGGTGGGCGGGTTTCCCGCCCAAGCGAAGGATGAGGCTGGCGCGCACGGCCCGGCTGGCAAAGAGCGCCGCTTTTTGGGAGGGCGAGGCGGCGGGATTCGGGTCTTGGATGGGAAGGCGTTTGCAGAGCGTCTCAAACATCCGTTTCGCGAGCCCTCCACGGGCGATGGCCTTACGCATCGCATCCAGACGATCGGCGGTGGTCAGAATCCGGGGATGGTCGGGAAAGACGGCGGGCATCAAGCCGAATGGATCGTAATCGGTTTTCTGGAGGAGATCGGGATACGCTTTGGGTTTAATGGGGTCGGTGTACATGGGGACTCCGATTGAATTCATCAAATATCGACAGCATATACTCGTAGTTTTTAAGGGGCATGCCGGGGAAGATGGTGTTGGACGTGCTGAAGATGAAGCCGCCGCCGGGCGAGGCGTGGTCCAGGCAATAGAGGGCGGAGCGGCGGATGGCTTCGTCGGGTCCATCCTGGAGCAGGTTGCATTGGACGTTGCCCATCAGGGCCATTTTTCCGTGACAACGCCGTTTGACTTCGGCGATATCCATGCCGGCCATCGGATCGACCGATTGAAAACAGGCTGCGCCGAGCGACAGGTAGTCATCGAGAATCGGCATGATGTTGCCATCGGTATGCACGAACGGGATCGCGCCCCGCCTGCGGATGTGGGCGACTTGACGGGCCAGGTAAGGGGTTACAAACTCGTGGAACTGGGCGGGTGAAATGAACGGGCCGCTATTGAAGGCCACATCGTTGACGATATGAATGAAATCGGCGCCGGCATCGATCAGCGGATCGAACAGGGCGATCGCCCGTTCCA
>CAZCDO010000166.1:0-9133 GCA_964497135.1 uncultured Verrucomicrobiota bacterium | reverse complement strand
TCCCGGGCGTTCTCGTCATACGCAAATTCCACCACTTTCCAGCCCATCGCAGGAATTTCCACCGGCACGATCACCCGGGTTCGCAAGTTGAGGTTTTGCACATAAAAGTTTTCTGTGCCGATTTTCTGAAGCGGGAGCGCACCGAATTCCGGATCCAGCACCGTCACCGGCAATTGATCCACGCGGTCCTGGTACTTCCATATCGGCCGGAAATCGAGGCCGCCTTCCAATTCAACCGGTCCCTGATAAGGCCAGGGGTGGGGATTGAACAGCAACAGCGGCAAGCCGGCCGGCATATCCGGCGCCGGCGGACGAACCCGGGTATCCAAGCTGGCGGCCAGATCGCGAATCGCGCCGTGTTCCACCATCCGGGCCGCATGCGGGGCCTGGGCCAACCAGTCGAACTGCTCATCATAAGCCCGTTCGATGCTCGATCCGGGAAGGATGTCGTGAAAGGTATTGAACAGAATGGCCTCCCAGGCCGGGTGCAGGTCCGGCACGGCGGCGGGAGGAAGACCCACCGGCGGGGTTCCGGCCGCACTGATCAGGGCGGCCAACCGTTCTGCCCGACTGACTAATGCCTCGGCTTTGCGATAGGCGAATTTAAATCGCGCGGCGGCGGGATAAATGCCGCGCGGCGCGAAATTGATTTCACCTTTGAAAACCGGAACGGCGTGGTCGGGACGGTCGTTGACCTCTTTTCGTAAGGCATCGAAATAGCGAGTCAAAGTTGAATAGGAAACCGTCACCTGGGGATGGGCTTTGATCCAATCGCTGACTTCGGCCATCATCCGCCGGGTTGGATGGCCCCCATGGTTACCCAACCCCATGAAACAGGCCCGGTTCAGACACAGCGCGGGATCGGTCAACTTCAGATGACCATCCAACCGGGCGACCATCTCATGCCGTTCCATGCCATACCAACCGACCAACGGACGGTGGACCAACAGGCGCCCCCCCGCCGGCCCTTCCCACCAAAAGGTGTTGGGCGCCGGCACCGAACCGGGACGGGTATAGGAATAATACTCCATGCCCCCCGCCGCCAGCAGGTCCGGTAAGGCCACCGAATGCCCAAAACAATCCGCCGCCCAACCCGTCCGAGCCTGGAGTCCAAACCGCTCCTGGAAATAGCGCTGAGCATACAACAGATTCCGCACCATGGTTTCGGTGGCGGGGAGGTTCATGTCGGACTGCAACATCGTCCCGCCCACCACGTCCCACCGGCCTTCCGCGATCCGTTGCTGGAGTCGGCGAAAAACATCCGGTGCATTTTCTTCAACCTGGCGATAGAGAAAGGCTTCGCCGCGCGAAAAGGTCAGGTCCGGAAATTCATCCATCAGGTCCAGGACGATCCGGGTGGTATTGATCATCTCGGTATAGCCTTCCCGCCAATCCCATAACCAGACGGGATCGAGGTGGGCATTCGGAATCAAATGAAGATGGAGTTGGGTTGTCATGGCAACACCAGAATGACTTCCCCCGCTTTTTTGACCGGGCGTTTCCGGCCATTGACCACCAGATATTTGATTCCGGACTGAAGATGTAAAACGACTTTTTTCGGTGCCTTTCTAAACCGGGGCTTGAAGGTGACCGAGAGGGTGGTGCCTTTCGCATCCATTGCCGTGTGGAGGGTCACCGGCCCATATTCCGTGGGAAGCGTATCGAATTCGCACCGGGCCTTGGGCCGGAGCCAGGCATCCGGCATCAAGCGCAGGAGATGCAATTCGTCCGGCTTGATCTGGTCGTCGATCATGGCCAGACGGGCCATGTAAATTGCCAGCGGCGCGGAAAAGACATTGCCGGTAATCCCACCCCGCGTCTCGCACGAGATCCAGGTCTTGCGCGACATCGATCCGGCAAACAGGCTGTACATCCCCTCCAGAAATTTCACACGATCCCCGCTCTGCCAGGAATGAAAGACATTCCAGGAATAACAGGGCTCACAACTCGACATTTCATGATTCAACACCGGAACCTGCCAGCAATTGGCATCCAACCGATTATAGGCCCGCTGGGGTCCTTCCCGGAACCAGGCCAGCGTATCCTTCATCAGCGGATCATTCGCTTTCAAAAGTCCGGCAAAGACCAGAAAGAGCGGCCCGGTATCCAAATAAAAGGCATGCCGGGACTCTTCCTTGGCGTCCCCGGCCAGGGCGGTGGGAACAAAGCGCCGTTGCCGGCCGCGGGAATCTTTCCAAGTCGGCATGGATTTACATTTATGGCGCAAGGCCACCAGGAAATCGGCACAATAGGCGTTGGCCTCTTCCTCGAACTCGGCCGCGCGGGGATGCCCGATCTCCTTCAGAATGCGAACGGCCGCCCTCAAGCCCTTGTAATTCCACCCGATACTCCAGATCGCCTGGATCTTGGAGCACGCATCCGTAGCCACCGCCGGCGGTAAAACCTTCTCGTATCCGCCGTGCCCCTTCATGGCCCGGGCCGACTTGATCCAGTCACAGCTTTTGACGATGGCATCCAGCGTGGTCTTCAAATAGGCCTGATCGCCGGAGAGCAAATAATGCATGCACAAGGTCCACAAAACCGCCCCGTTGTCGGACAACCAATCGATGGATTTATAGCGGGCCGGGGTGCTTAAAAAACCGGGATGTTTTTCATAGGCCGGCCCGGGTGGAACCACGGTCCCCTGCTCTTCCTTGAAGATGCCCAGATAATCCCGCACCATCGAATGGTAGCCGAGCGTATCCATCATCATGACAAAATCCATCGCCCCCGGCGTCGTCCATAATTCCGCATACGCCCAGGATCCGTTGATCTTGCAGAGCTTGCCGGTTTCAGGATTGCGCTCGGTCAAAACATGGCTGAATCGGATGCTCTCGCGAATCGCGTCGTTGAGCGCCGGCTCCGGCAGGCTGATCCGGGTTGTGTTTTTCAAGGTCTTTTTCCAGAACGCATTGGCCTGCTTGAGCGCGCCATCATAGCCCAAGGCCAATTCGCGATCGAATACCTCGCGCGCCATCGGCGAGATGGGCAACAATAAATCGATGTGGGTCCCTTTTTTTGCCGGCACCTGGACATATAACCGGTGGCCTTTGCGATGCTCTTTTTCGTCCGGCTGGAAAAATTCAATCGTGGCTGAAGGGCATCCCCCGGGTGCAACCGCCAGCCGGACCTTTCCGTCCGCGTCCAGAACATGAGTCCCCCGGGTCTTGAGATCCTGTGCGGGATCCAGTTGGAGCGCCTGGGGATAAAGCGACTTATCGGCCCAGAACCGCACATCCTCGCGAATGTCCATGGAGGCTGTGATGTGCGGATTGTGAAGGACGACATGAAACCCATGAACGGTTTCCAAAGGCAGGGCGGGACACAACTCGTGGATTTGCATGCGAATCCAGGCAAACATCGGCTCGACCCCGGTTTTCGTGGCGCCGCCGTCGGCCGTATGGGCAAACACATGCTGGCGCCATTTGACCCCATCCCGCGCCCACTCGCTCCATAGCACCGGTGCCTCGCCCGAATTCCACCCCTGGGTCACCTGCCCGTCATCCACCCGCAGATAGGAATACCGATCGGTATGCCAATTCGTGTAATGGGGCACAAAAGCCACTTGCACCCCTTGCTCGCCGATATCCGCCGCCCGGCGATTGATCTTCGGCTCGGCCAGGATGGTGCCATTCCAAAGCACATTGAATTTATAGAGGTGATCTTTCCATCCAATGGGGGTCCAGATATTGGGGAGATCGCTCCACCATTGGCATGCGGCTTCAAAATCAGGGGTTTGCTGGGTCGGTTCTTTTTTCATGAGAAGTCCTTATTGAACTGGAATGATTCGTTGTGGATTCCGCCGCATAATACAGTCTTCCTCTTCCGCCGTTAACCCCAATTTCCGGAAGGCGGGCAGCGTGTGGGTGAACATGTGCAGGAAGGGCGGCGGCGGCATGAAGGTGCAGGCGCCAAAAGGCGCCGATTCCGAAACGAAGGCCCAGTCCAGCCCGAAACAGAGCTTATCCCCGTGACCGGCATCGAAGATCGTGTGGATCGCCTCCACCAGCGGTCGCCAATTCTCCCCGCCATCGGCTCTAATTCCCAGGTTGGTGGGGAGAAAATTTGCGCCTCGTTTCATCCACTCCAGACAGATCGCCCGCCGTTCCGGATTGATGAGATGCCCGGCCGTATGGCCAATCACCACCCGCCGCAAATCCACCCCTTCGCTGTCGAAGAGTTCCAACTGGCTGGTCTCCGCCCCCAACTGCGTGCAATGGGTGGTGATATGGACACCGGTCGCCTTCTGCGCCCGCGCGCCGGCCCGGAAGGATTTCTGTTCCAACGGGCTCAAGGTGGGATTGCGCCCTCCCAGCTTGATGGCACCCGCCCGGATCGATGTGCCGTGCTGACCCTCGACGATTTCTTTCGTGCAAAATTCGGCCAACTCTTCGAGCGAAGCGGTCCGCATGAAGGACCACGCCTTGTCGGCCGGCTTTTTAACCCAATACTCGTTGTCGTTCATCTCGCAATAAAAACCGGTACAGAGAATGATGTGCATCTTCGCGGCAGACGAGGCCTCAACCATGAAATCCGGCCAGGCCCGCCAAGGCGGCGGAGTAACATCGACATAGGCGTGACAACCATGCTCATTGCACGTTCGCAACGGCGGAATCGCCTCCCGCATGAGCAATTCGCGCCGCGCAGGATCGATGGGCTTCTCCACCTCGACCAGAGCCTGTTTATCCCAGTCGTAACAGTCACTGTGGAGATGCTCGTGCATCATCACCTTGCCCAGCGCCGCCGGCTCAACCGGCCCTTTGGCCGTCAATACTTTCCCCAGCAAGGGTTTCATGGCATCGATCATTTTTTGATCCTTTCAGACTTACCCGACCTCGTTTCTAGAATCGGCGGGCAGGAATGCCCGCCCTCCCATGGAGCGACCGACAGATCCACCCCTCTCCTTAACCTTTATCCATCATCGCCAGGGCTTTGCCCAATAACGCCGCCTTCTGACGCGCTTCTTCGATGGGCAGGAAGATCAGGTTCGCCGTGACCAACCGGGGCATGACCGCTTCCACCACCGGACACAACCCGTCCCGGTACCGATAGTCACTGAGCGTCGTGAAGGGCGGCGTGTGGTAGGGCACGCCATTGCCAAAGATATCGCCCTTCTTGAAAAACTCGTATTGATAGGGGGCCACCTGGTTAAAACCGAACCGTAAGCCAAGGCTCAACTCCGTATCCAGTTTTTTGAAGCGTTCATAGGATGCGTCATCTCCCGCCCATTTGCTGGCGAACCAATACCCGGACTGGGTGGCCTCGGCCGGAACCCTACGCGCTTTGAGCCATTTGCTTCCGGCGATGGCATCGTTGAAAATTTTCAGGGTCACGTTGTAGGTTTCGGACAGGATCTTATCCACCCGCTGAAGTTGGGCCAAGCCCACCGCCGCCGTCATCTCGTTCATGCGCCAGTTGAGCGTAAACATATGAGGACTTTCGCCGGAAAAGGCCCAGATGCTTTGCAGTTTTTCAGCCAATTCCGTGTCACGGACCAGGGTCATGGACCCATCCCCGGTGGACAACTGTTTAAACTCTTGAAAACTGAATACGCCCATATCCCCGTAGGTTCCCGCATGTTTCCCCTTCCAGCGGGATCCGACGGCATGCGCGCAATCTTCAATCAGGAAGAGGCCCCGTTCCCGGCAGATATCCCGGATTTCATCGATTCGATCGATCAGGCCCCAGAGATGGGTGACGATCACCGCCTTGGTATTGGGTGTGATATTCGCCCTCAGGGAGGCGGGATCCATGCAATAGGTGTCGGGATCAATGTCCACAAATCGGGGAATACAGTTCCAATACAAAGAGGCCAGCCCGCCGAAATGCACCACTGGATCGCACAGGATTTCATTGCCGGCCTGCGCGCCGCTGACGCTGACCGCCTCGGCCAGACCGCACATGCCGTTGTTGCGGGCCAGGGCCGCCGGAGCGCCGGTATATCGGGCAAACGCCTCCTGGAACCGGTCCACCATGCCGCCTTCATTATAAAAAATGCTCATCCGGCCGCGCTCGAAAACCTCCTTGATGTATCCGAGCTCCAAATCATCCAACCCGCGCAATTGCTTCGCAAAAGGTCCGTAATTCATCTTTCGTTCTCCTCCTAAACCGACCTCATTAGAACACCTGAACGTAACTCGATTTCTATTCCGACCCCGCACATTCCTTACATATCGAATTCATGGTAGGGCGACACCTCCGGGGGAGCCGTCGCCTCCCCGTTCCCTCGCACCGGCTCGCTCGGAGAGCTCGCCCTACCGGCGATGCGATTTGTCACAACCCATTTCATAGTGGTGAAACCCACATCCTCGCGGGAATCATCTATTTTTTACGCGACCTCCCGCACTGCAACCGTCGCCCCCCGCCGGGCCGACTCCACAGCGGCAAAGCAGGCCAGACTGGTCTGATAGGCGCTCGCCACATCATTGATGCAGGCCGCTCCCTCAGCCAGCATCCCGATGAAATGATCCATCAGTTTGTCCCACGGCTCACTGACTCCCCCTTGCACATTGTCGGGAATCCAGGCGGCGGGCAGTTCAATGCAATCGCGTTCATGGCCGGTCTCCGCAAAGCGGGGCATGGTATCCAACCAGATCCGGTTGTTCAGGACCGTTCCTTTTGTCCCGTACAGCTTGAAATTGAACTGAAACGGCGCGATCGGTCCGATGCAGAACTGGACCTTGCCGATGGCCCCGGACTCAAACCGGAACAGGGCAACGGCGGAATCCTCGGTTTCAACCTGTTGGGGTCGCGGTAAGAAAATTCCCTTCATGCAGGTCACCTCTTTGATCTCGCCGCAAAAATAGCGGATCAGATCCACATTATGCCCGCTACCGGCGTGAAACAAGCTCCCCGCGATCTTCTCCTTGCCCAACCAGGACCAGATATCCAAATCCCCCGGTACATGGTGCAGATAATCAGACTCCACCATGAAAGGCGTCCCCAATGATCCCTGGTTGAGCAATGATCGGGCGTGCTGGTAAAGAGGATTCATCCGACGATGATAACCGATCAGGTAAGGCACCTTTGCCTTTTCGACCGCCTCGCGCACCCGCCGGCAGTCCTGCGGCGAAATCGCCATCGGTTTTTCGCAATAAATGGCCTTCCCTGCCCGGGCCGCCGCCACACACATCTCCGCATGCAGAGCATTGGGGGTGGCGATCACCACGGCATCGACATCCGACGCCCACAGTTCATTCACCGTCCGGCACTCGCTAAAACCGGCCCCGGTTTCCTGTCGAAGTTTGGCCACATTGCCGGCTTCGGAATCACAGACCAGCGCCAGTTCGGCGCGCGGATGACGGGCAATATTCCGCCCATGCTCGCGTCCAATCCACCCGGCGCCCGCCAACCCAATTTTTATTTTTTTCATGCACGGCTCCTTTTTGCCGACCTAAATCAGAAGGTAGGGACGCCTCGCCGAGGAGTCCGCGGCGCTTTCGGCGAAAGCGCCCTACCTGTCGCAATACACTATTCTGCCGGCTACGGCAAAACCGAAAAGGGCTTGATGGCCCCGCGAGCCGCCATCGGCACAAACGCCTCGGCATACTCACACCCGGATTTTTCACCCCAATACGCATCCGGCCGGTGGCAGAGCTTGTCAAACCCCGCATTGAAAGCCTTCTGCATGGCCTCCTCCTGCGACTTGTGGAGTTGGAGCAGGCGGATCTTTTCCGGTTCAAAAGCCGTGATATCCACGAAATAGGTGGCTGGAAAGGAAATGGGGCCATGAGGCTCGACACAAAAGATCGCCGGACTTGTCTTCAAGGGCGGCGATCTGGTCGGCAATAACGGCAACGAAGCCAACATCGCGCAATGCTTGACCAGCCGATGGGTGGTCATGTGGTCTTCGTTATAATCCTCATGATAATGCGTGAAGATCACATCGGCCTTTGTTTTCCGGATCGCTTCGATGAGTTTCATCCGCACCGCCGGCGTATCAAATAGGAAGGCATCGCGCTCTCCCAGGCACAGACATTCACCCCCGGCCGCACGGGCCAGGTTTTTCATTTCCCGGCTGCGGATCTGGGCGGCCGCCTTTCGGGGAAGAGGTGGATCCTCCAAGACGCCCGACGAACCGTCGGTCAGGGTCACAAAAAATAACGGATCCCCCCGCCGATGGCACTTGAGCAGAGTCCCCAGGCATCGCATTTCGTCATCCTGATGCGCCATGATGGAAACGATATTCATTCCGTCCGCCTTTCACTGATTCAGTGCCGGTTAAGTTACCTGACTTCGGGCCGGGCGACAAGTCGGATTGCGACAAATTATGAGTTGCGCCCTGACCAGTTCAACGCCCCCCCCTTGATCATCGCGTAATCTCCGCGTAGCGGCTGTCCCCGACCTGGTCGGGCCGCGGACAGACGGCTCGCCAGAGTCTCGCCCTCCAAAGGTCAATCTATACAAGATGGATAACTCTCCCCTGGAGGGCGAGACTCTGGCGAGCCGTGAGCGCAAGGGGTGACACATGCGGTCGCCATTCGCCGATGCGCTCTTAGGCGAGGATTTGGCCCCCCCCCTTCGGGGTTGAATTGGGCGGGAGATGTGCTAGGATTCAGCCAACCTTTGGAGGTCATCATGTCTATCCAGCGTACATTGTGTGTCGTATGCGTCGGTTGCTTCCTGGCTTTGCACGCCGGGGCCGCCACCCCCGCGTCGGGCCTGAGTGTGCAGGTCCGTAAGGCCGAGGTCCGCAGTTCCCCTTCCTTCCTCGGAGCCATCGTCGGATCCCTGGCCTATGCCGATCGCGTGACTCAGGTCGAAAAAAAGGGGGATTGGATTCGAATCAGCCGGGATGGGGCCCCCCTCGGCTGGGTTCATAATCAATCGCTGACCCCCAAGCGGATCGTCGTAAAAGGTGGGGATATCGCAAAAACCGGAGCTTCCAGCGATGAAGTCGCCCTCGCCAGCAAGGGTTTCACCGAGGAGGTCGAAAAGGAATATAAGTCCCGCAATTCGGAAATCGATTTCGCCCCTGTCGACCGCATGGAAAAAATCACGGTCTCTCCGGAACAAACCGCCCGATTTCTCAAGGCCGGCGATGTGATTCCCACCACGGGAGACACCCTGTGAAAAATAATGCTGTCGCTGTACTGGCCCTAATGCTGGCCATTTTCCTGACCGGATGCGAAAC
>CAZCDO010000165.1:0-9149 GCA_964497135.1 uncultured Verrucomicrobiota bacterium | reverse complement strand
CCCGGATACTTCGGTTCCAACGGTTGGGGGGAGTGTTTTGAGCCAACCCGTGCGGCGCGTTTTTTGCAGTACGGTCATCCCGAGCGAAAGTCGAGAAATCCCGTCGTCGCACGCCGATCGGATGAGATCTCCCAACTGCGCCCGAGATTCCCCTGGCAGACGGAGGGAACCCGGGGCACAGCGCCAACCCGGATATTGATAGGCAAAAATAAAACCATCGGCCAGCCCGGGATGCTCAAACCGAAAGATTCCGAGATCGAGCCAATGGGGGGTGCCCGCTAAGTCACTGCCTCCTCAGGGTCCGGAGCGGACCGGCCACACACAGAGCAAATTATCGCCACCAAACTTAAAACTGGAGGCTCCGTCGGCCAATTGCACATACCACCCGTGAACCCCACTGGCTGCGGTTGCTGTGGACGACCAGTAACCATCCAACTGCATGTCCAGAAAGGGATGTCCGGGAGGCAAGGCGGGATTGAAACTGGCATAGTCAATCATGCTGAGCAACTCGCGTAAGGTCGGCAAGCGCCAGTCCGCATGGCCCCCTCGTCCATCGGTCCCATCGAGTCCCTTGCAAAAGGCGCTCGCATCCGCCCAACTTCGACGCTTCGCATCGGGATTCTTCAACCACATCAGCCCGGACTGGGTATCCGTTACGCAGTTCGAGGCCATCCCTGTGCCCTCCGTAAACCGCGGATTTGAGCTCGGTGCTTTCGCCGCATCCGTATCCCCCGCCAAGGCCCATCCTGCCAGCAACGACCCCGTCACAACACTCAACACTCCGATCCACACATTCTGCTTTTTCATCGCTTCGTTCCCTTCTCTGATTTGGGTGAGCATTCGCTCCCCTGGTTTTCCCCGACCCATGCCGGGCTATTCAACATGACGGTCAACGGACTCGTCATCGTTTCATCCGCGGCTTTTCAGCCGCTCCATGAGCAATTCCCGGCCCTTTTCATAGCCATAGGGACCTTGGGTATTGCCGCAAACATCGCGCCAGACCGATATCTCGGCCAGACCATCGGGAGGCAAGGCACAGACCCCAAAGCCCCGCGGAATCTTTTCGAAGATCAGGAGGAACATCTCCCGTGCCTTCAGGGTCGTGCCATAGGTCAAGCCCAAAGCCCGCAACACATTAAGGTCTTTCATCTCGTTGTATAAGCCCCCGGAACAGAAGCCCCCGGTGACACAGGCATTCAACGCCGGAACCCGTGAGGGACATGAGGCGCACATGTCCCAGTCCGCGCCCCGAATCAGCGTGACCGGCAGGTCGGGGGTCCGGGTCAACACCATTTCGAGTAATTCCGGCAAGTTGTCATCATCGAAAGGCGGTCGCACCCCGTTGCCATACTGACACACGGCGCACAGCAAAATATGCGGTCGTATGTTGATCCCTTTGCCGGTTTCCATATGGAGCAGGGACGCGCGCTTCTCCGCTTGCAGCAAGTTGCCAGGACGGGGAGGGATAAATGCCGCGAGACCTGCGCGTTGGCCCTGCGCATAGTGGTCGGTTTCAACCCGGGAACAGCCTCGCCAAGCCGGCGCCGCCGCACCGGGCGAGCCGCAAATCGGTTCGTTGGTCGGTATCGCTTTAAGGACGAGTTGGAGAAGAATTCGGGCCGGGACTACGGCCCCGGGCATCAGATTCAGCCGGCGCAGAATGTCCATGTCGCGCTTGAGGTTGAAATCCGGACCCTCGGGCGTATCGTCGCCGGTCCCCGGGTCCTGGTACGCAAAGACATCACCGGCATTACACACCAAGCGAACAGGGCGATCCGGGTTCTTCCGGACGGCGTTCAGAAGCCGCCGGGCACCGCGACGGCGCGGGCCGTCCTCCGGCTCGTCAGCCGACCCGCAGATCAGGCACAGGATCTGGTAGGGGCGAATGGTCAAGGGAACCGATGCGGTTGGTCTCATGCTGCGCGTCCTCCACCGACCCGCCGGGGAAACTGGGGCAGGGCACCGGGGCGCCGCGCCGGTTTTGGAATTTCGAAACAGCAGAAAAGGCCCCACCCGTTGCCTTGCGCGGTATCGAGGGCGATGACGATTTCGTGGAGGCCCTTCCCGAGCTTCAGCGTGACCTGGGATCGCAACATGGGGGCGGGGTTGATCCGGTCCGGTACCGTGAGCCTGACGCGACCATTGACGAAAACGCGGATGCCGCCATCATGTCCGACGTGCAGGATCCAGCGACCCGCCTTGCGCACGAGGAATTTGTTGGCCAGATAGACAATGCCATCGGCATTCCCGGTGCGGTTATGCACATTGACGAAGTCAGGCGAATGGCCCTCAGCCTGGATGCGTTCCCAGTCCAGGGGGTCGGACAGGTGAGCGGGCGGCACGGCCGCCACCGTCTTGGCCACCAACCGGGAAATGCGCCAAGTCGAGATATATTTCGAGTGCCACTGAGTGGGTTTCACCACGGGAGTGGGAGGAACGCCCATGCCGGGACTGATTTCATGCTTGAGGCGGGTTAATGCCTTCAGCGAGGGCGGCGAGACGATCCAGTCGGTGCCGGCCGCGTGGTAAATGGCGGTCAACTCCTCGAAGCAGGCTTCAGTGACCGGCGTGGGCCGTCCGGCGGAGCGCCGGACTTCCGCATCGAGCGCGGCGCGCAGCCAGAGGATGCGCCAGCGCCACGCTCGGCGGGCAGCGGGAGCGAGTTTTCCGTCGATGACGCGCAGAACTTTCGCATAGTGTACGGGCTGCGCAATGGATGGAAGGGTATAGATGCGGGGCGGGTTCTTGTTTAACAGGTCCCCACTGCCTTGGCTCAAAGCGGTATACACGGCGTTACAGTCAACCCCATGGTCGAGATTGGCTTCCATGGCGAGCATGGCATCCACAATCTGATCGGCGTATTTCGGGGCAAATTCACCGGCTGCGTATTCCAGCGCAATATCACGCGTAGTACGCCGCCCGTCCCAACAGAGCTGAAGCTGTACGACTTTGTTGATGTCCTCGAAGATGCCTTCCGAGTAGGGGAATCCGCCGGCGAGTCGGGTTCCGGCACCGTCCCAGTAGCTTTGCCAGTGCGCCAGGCGTGGATTGGCGCCGAAACCGCCCCACGGCATCATGCGTTGCATGCTGATCTCAGGGAAGTTCAGCAGCGGCTGGTTTCCAGGCACCCCGTGTTGCCGGATGTAGTCGGGAAAGCGACCGTAGTCATCGGCGAGGAGGTAATCGACCCAATCCGGCTTCCGGGTGGCAAACCAGTGGGCAAGACCGGCCCACTCGCCGTCGACGAAGTGATCGAAGTACCAGGTCGAGAGGACGGTCTTGACTCCGGGAAAGACCTCACGGGCAAGGGTGGCCACGGCTTCGGCGCAGCGCAGAAACCCATTGACGCCCCAAGGCGCACAGTGGGAACAGGTGCACCCTCCCTGGTCGTAGGGCCAGAGTCCGTAGTATTCGACGTTGAGGCCGCGGAAAGATTCGAGCATCTGTCGGCGATATTGAAGAATGAGGTCGAGTCCGCCCGGCCGGCTGGGGCAAATCTCCATGTGGTAATGAGCATTCGGCGGGTGATGATAGCCGTCATGCCCGGCGGTCCAGTCGGCCCGCAGATTCTGGGGGCTGGAGGAGAAGGATTCGTTGGCAATGCCGACAAGGGCGAGGCTCATGCCAACGCCCTGAGCGGTTTGCATGAGGGCGGTCAGGCGGCGGATCATGGTCTGGGCATCGGGGTCATCAATGCCGGTGTAGTGATGCATGTCAAACCAGACCTGGAGCGCGTTACAGCCCCAGAGGGCGAGTTCCTCGATGTAGCGCTGGACTTCCGCCACGGGCGCATCGTGGTAGAAGTTGTGGAAGTGCGTGGCGAAATAGATGCCCCGGACCGGCTTGTCGGGCACGGAGGTGCCGCGCCAGTGGGGGAGCCGCAGGTGCTTGCCGACGGCATAAAGCAAGCCACGCTCGTCGTTGCCGACGAGGCGTACCGTGCCGTTCGGGGCGTCCTCGATGCGGAAACCCTCGGTGCCGAGGCCCGACTGGATGTCAAGCGTGAGAGCGGGATCCCGCGAGCCCGGCTTGAGCCGGATGCCGTTCCGTTCCAGGAAAGAACGTTCCAGGAGTTTAAGCGCCTTGTCCACGAGCGGGGAACGCGGGGCACCGATCGCGCAGCCAATAGTGGTGATCTTCATTCGCCCCCTCACGGCGCCTGCCGGACGCCACGTGAACCGAAATGGGCATCCCGTCCCGCGTTCGGCGCCGCCGCGCCGCCGCGATCAGAAGTTTGTTCACAGGCGGCGGTGTTGAACCAACTGCCACCGCGCAGGCCGGATCCGTTGCCATTTGAATTTAACGGCCAGTCCGGATTCGTCGCCTTCCCATCGGTACTCAACAGGCCATCCCCCAGCGTGCCCTGAAAGATCCGCCCTATCGGGTGTCCCACCGTGACGATGCGTTCCCATAAATTGCCGCTCAATTCCATCACACCGAAATAGCCTGCTCCCGCCTTCACCCGGTCAGAAGTTGCCCGCGCAAAGATCCCCACCCGGGTCGGGCCGTCCAAGGCGCCACCATAGAGGCAGTTGTCCGATGCCCCGCCCGGAGTCTCCGAGCCGCTCCCGGGCGTACCGGATTCTGTCGCCAACTGGATCAGCAGATTTGTCCCCCAGGCGTATTCACCGGGAAACGGAGCGGCCGAACCCCGGCTCGCTTTTTCAAATTCCAGTTCGGTCATCGGCCGCAGGGCCGCCCAGTCAAGGTAGGCCGCACCGTCCTCCCACGCGAGATAGTTACACCCCCGATCCGGCGCACTGGCGCTCCGGTTGGTCGTCGTCCCCGTGATGGTATGGCGTTTATTCCCGTTCTGATTGGGGAAGCGGTTCCCGTCTTGGGTCGCAGTCAATTTGTTCAGGAAGTCCACATACTGTCCCTGGCTGATCTCGTATTTCATGCAATAGAAAGCGTTGTACCCCTTGGGAAAAGCATTGGAGAGGGTGCCGATCTGATCCCCACCCCCCGCCGCGTAGTAGAGGTTGCCGTCCCCGCTTCCCACCGGGATGACCGCTTCCGAACTGACGAGGTAAGGATTCGTGCTCTGTAACCCGTCGCTGTATCGGTAAAAATGATAGTTTTCAGTCCCGCCGGAACCCAGGTAGAATGCGCCTTCAGGGATATAAACCATTTCAATCGCATGGACGGACACATCGATCAGATCACCCTTGGCAAACGCATATCCATTCGACCCGTAGGTCCATTTCAGTTTCATTCCCGTATAGCTCACGATTCCCGTGTAGTTGCCGGACCGATAAACAAACACCCCTTTGCCATCCGACACCGCGTCGATCGTGCTGTTTAGGACCGGCGTGTGATCCGAGGAAAGCCTCGACAACTCGGCGTGTTGCCAGATGTTCGATCCGGGCGCACGAAACTTCACAAACACCCAGGCCGCGTCCCGGTTGTCGGTACCTCGCCAGGAGTTCGACCAGGACAAGTCGAACTGGACGTTCACCCTTTGAGCACCCTCCTCATATTTCTGTAAGGAGACGTTTTTCACCTCAATGCTGTTCGCCCAGCCTGCCGGGGCCATCAGAAGTGCGATCCCGCCTGACAGGACCCACCCGACCATCGTTTTCACGTTCATTATTTATCCTCCTGACTTCAACCGGCATACCGACGTATCCATCGTTCACTCAATGTGTATGAGAAGGCCATCCCCGGTGGTCAACCGGCTCGACCCCTGACATTCCATATAGCCATCGCTCCCCCCCCCGGCAAACCATACCGATTCCACCCGGGCCGTGAATCCCACAATGTCCGACCAGCCTTCCCCATCGGCATTCACCCCCTGACTGCGATAATAATAGACCGACCCCGGGCTCAAACCGGACACCCCTTTTTCAAATTTTCCTTGGAAGCGAGTTCCCAAATGATTGGTCGCGGACCAGGCATTGGTATGCTGGCCCCAGTATATGGTGATATCCGCGCTCACCCCCGCCGTGAGTTCCCCATTCAAGGTAGCGGTTCGATAGCTCACCGGGGCCGCGCCGGCCGCGACGCCCAACACGGGCGCAATCGGCGTAAGGAATACGGCGGAGGTGCTCGCCCAGCTTTCATCGCCAGCCGTATTGGTGGCATAAAATCGATAATAGTAGGTTGTATTCGGATTCACACTGATCGATGTGGTCAGCATCTCCCCTTCGACGCGCTCCCCAAAACAGATCGACGCGCCCCAGTTCGTTTTGTTCGCTCCCCCATTCGTCGTTCCCCAATAGACATATACCGTCGTGGGTGCCTCGCCGGTGCTCAATAGCATCCCGTTCAAGCAGGCGCTTGCGGCCGATACATTGGTGGCGCCGGTCAGGTTGTTCACCTGCGGACAGCCGATCGCCGGCCGTTCCGATGACCGGTCATTGCCGTCATTGCTTCCGCCCCCGAACCAGGAACCCCCGGCGGCCAACAGGGGAGCTTGGAACAGCAGCAGAAAGAATGCTGAACGGAAACCGTTACGTATCTTGCGAAACCTCATCATTGCTTCCTGGGCCTCTTGTAAAACCACCACGCCTAACCTTCAATTTGAACCGCACATCGTCAAGCAGCAAGACCGGGCCAGCCGCAGTTCGCCTGCGAACCGGCCTCAATGAAACTGGAAGGTCGTCCCCCTGGCCGACAACGGCGGCGAGGTCACATAGCGAACGATCACAATGCCTGACCCGCCGCGTCCCCCCGCCATGCCGGGATCAGAACCACTATAACCGCCGCCGCCGCCGCCCCCGCCGAAACCGTTCGTTCCGACGGAACCCGCGCTAGCGCCCGTACCACCGGCGCCACCGCCACCTGCGCCGCCCGAGCCACCTGCACCGCAGCCCGTCCTTGTTCCGCCGCCGCCGCCGCCGCCGTAGGTGACCGCGCTGCCGGAGATCGAATAAGTTACTCCTGAACCGCCGGTCCCGCCGGTTCCGGAACTTGTCGTGGTTGCGGGAAATCCCGCCTGGCTGGCGCCACCGCCCCCCCCGCCGGCGTTGCTGTCGTATCCGTTGCCGCCGTCGTTGCCCTGGCCGACCGTGTATCCCGCCCGGACGCCGGTGAAGCCGCCGTTTCCGCCCGCTGAACCGCCGGTTTCGGAAGCAGAGGAATTCCACCCGGCACCGGCACCGCCGCCGATCGCGGTGAGCGGCCCGAACACGGTGTTTGTGCCCTTGGTGCCGGCCGGGTACAAAGAGCCAGCATTCCACCCGCCCGACCCGCCGACGCCAACTGTTACGGAATAGACTCCGGCGGTCATGGGATACGTGTTGCTGTAGATTACGCCTCCCCCGCCGCCGCCGCCGCCGGTTGAGGAGCCCCCCCCTCCACCCCCCGCAACCAAGAGCACCTTGACTTTGCCGCCGGTTATCACATGAAAACTATTGGCCGTGCCGCTGTTGGTGTAGACGTGGACGCGGTAGATGCCGTCGGTATAGGTAGAGTTGCCGCCTTCCGCCCAGACGCCCATGGGCTCTGTGACAAAGGTCCGTGACTCCGACCAGCTCGACATCGCCGCGTTCGTTCCGTAAACGCGATATACATAAGTCGTGTCGGGAATCAGGCCATAGAGGGTGTTGCTGAACGTCTGACCGTTGGACCAGGAGTTGCCCATGGAGACCACGTTCGGCCAATCACTGGTGGCGACGGTCCCCGAGTTCGTGTACCCCCAGCAGAAGGCGATCGCGGTCGGAGTCGCGCCGCCGTCGTTCACCAGCTTGCCGCTGATCATGGCACTCGTCGGACCGACGTTTGTCGCGGAGAGCGATTCCACACTCAGGCCGGGCACGTAGCGCACAATCACGATGCCGGATCCGCCACGTCCTCCGGCCATGCCGGGATCAGAACCACTATACCCTCCGCCTCCGCCGCCTCCGCCGAGGCCGTTCGTTCCGACTGAGCCCGTGTTACCGGCAGTTCCACCGGCTCCGCCGCCGCCCGCGCCGCCCGCGCCGCCCGCGCCGCAACCGGTCGTTGTTCCGCCGCCGCCGCCCCCGCCGAAGATGACCGTGCTGCCGGAAATCGAGGAAGTCATCCCGGATCCGCCAGCCCCACCGGTTCCGGAACTCACACTGGTTGCCGGGAACCCCGCCTGGCTGGCGCCGCCGCCCCCGCCGCCGGCGTTGTTGCCGAATCCGTTACCGCCGTCGTTGCCCTGGCCGAGCATGTATCCAGCCCGGGCGCCGACGTTGCCGCCGTTTCCGCCCGCGGAACCGCCGGTTTCGACTGCGGAAAGATTCCAACCGGCGCCTGCGCCGCCGCCGATCGCAGTGAGCGGCCCGAACACGGTGTTTGTGCCCTTGGTGCCGGCCGGGTACTGGCTGCCCCCATTCCAGCCGCCCGCCCCGCCGCCGCCGACTGTTACAGTATAGACTCCAGCGGTCATGGGATACGCGTTGCTGTAGATCACGCCGCCGCCACCACCACCACCGCCGGTTGTAGAGCCCCCTCCACCGCCGCCGCCAACCACCAGCACGGTGACTTTGCCACCGGTCACCACAACCAGGCTATTGGTCGTTCCGCTGTTGGTGTAAACATGGACACGGTAGCTGCCGTCGGTGTAGGTGGAGTCGCCGCCTTCCGCCCAGGCGCCCCTTGGCTCCGTGACGAAGGTCTGCAGATCCGACCAGTTCGTCCCGCTTGAGTTTGTCGCGTAACAGCGATACCTGTAGGTCGTGTCGGGAATCAGACCGTAGAGGGTGTTGCTGAACATCTGGCCATTGGTCCAGGAACTGCCCATGGACACCACGTTCGGCCAATCACTGGTGGCGCCGGTGCCGGCATTCGACGTGCCCCAGCAGAAGGCGACCTCGGTCGGGGTCGCGCCACCGTCGAACAACAGCTTGCCGTTGAGCGTGGCATTCGTCAGGCCGACGGCCGTGGTCGAAAGAGCCTGCACGGTCAAGCTCCCGAGATATCGCACAATCACGATCCCGGAGCCGCCGATGCCGCCGGTGACACCACTTTTCGATCCCCCGCCTCCGCCGCCTGTATTGGCGAGCCCGTTCGTGCCGGGACTGCCGCCAGCGCCGCCACCCCCGGTCCCGCCCAGTCCATAGGTGCCGGCATCGTACGATGCGCCGCCCCCACCTCCCGCAAACCAGCCACCCGCCGGCGAGACTATGACGCCCGCGAATTGCGCGACATATCTCCCACCTCAGCCCGCGCCGGAACCGCTC
>CAZCDO010000164.1:0-9158 GCA_964497135.1 uncultured Verrucomicrobiota bacterium | reverse complement strand
ATACTGGTGGTGCACGCGGATGGCGATGACCTTTCCCGGCGGATTGGGGCCCCAGTTGATCGTCGATGACGGAGGCGATGCCACGCTGTTGTTCCATCGCGGGGTGGCGGCTGAGAAGAACGCCCGCATTCTGGATGAGCCGACCGACAATGCCGAGTTGAAGATCATCAATGACCTGCTGAAAAAGATGCTCCAGGAATGTTCCGGTTTCTGGTCCCGGTCGATCCGGGAGTGGAAGGGTGTTTCCGAGGAGACCACCACCGGGGTTCACCGGCTTTACCAGATGCAACAGCGCGGCGAATTGCTGGTGCCGGCAATCAATGTCAATGATTCGGTGACCAAGTCCAAGTTTGACAATCTGTACGGTTGCCGGGAATCCCTGGTGGATGGGATCAAGCGGGCGACCGACGTGATGATCGCGGGCAAGACGGCGGTGGTATGCGGCCACGGCGATGTGGGCAAAGGAAGCGCCCAGGCGTTGAAGGCGTTCGGTTGCCGTGTCATCGTGACCGAGATCGATCCGATCTGCGCGCTCCAGGCCGCGATGGCCGGCTACGAGGTGATGCCGATCGAAGATGCCCTGCCCTTCGGTAATATTTATGTGACCACGACCGGTAATTGCGACATTATCACCGGGGCGCACATGGCCGCCATGAAGGATCAGGCGATTGTCTGCAACATCGGCCATTTCGACAATGAAATCCAGGTCGATGCGTTGAACCGGTGGCCGGGCATCCGGAAGATCAATATCAAGCCCCAGGTCGACAAGTATGTTTACCCGGACGGCCATGCGATCTACCTGTTGGCGGAGGGGCGCCTGGTGAATCTCGGCTGCGCCACGGGCCATCCCAGTTTCGTGATGAGCAATTCGTTCACCAACCAGGTGCTGGCCCAACTCGATTTATGGACGAACCCCCGCCCGATCGGGGTGTATTGTCTTCCCAAGAAACTGGACGAGGAAGTCGCCCGGTTGCATTTGGAAAAGATCAACGTCAAGTTGACCCGCCTGACCCCCCAGCAAGCGGCCTATATCGGGGTCGATGTGGACGGGCCCTATAAAACAGACCAGTATCGGTATTGAGCGCCGGAAGGATTTTATTTTGAATTTAAAACTGGACCGTCCCTTGGTGATTTTCGATATCGAATCGACTGGGACCAATTACCGGACCGACCGCATTGTCGAGATCGCCTTCATCATTTTACGGCCGGACGGGAGCGAGGCCACCGAGACGTTCCGGGTCAACCCGGAGATGCCGATTCCGCCCGAGGTGACGAAGATCCACGGCATCACCGATGCCGATGTGAGAGATTGTCCGACCTTCAAGGTGCTGGCCCCGCGTCTTTTTGCCTTGTTGCAAGATTGCGATCTGGGCGGGTATAATCTGATCCGTTTCGACATCCCCATGTTGATCGAAGAATTTCTGAGGGCGAGCATCAACTTTTCGCTGGAGGGGCGTCGGATTGTGGATGCCCAGCGGATTTTTCACAAGAAGGAACCACGGGACTTGACGGCCGCGCTGGCTTATTACTGTGGTGGCACCGTTCACACCGATGCGCATGGGGCGGTGGCCGATGCCCGGGCGACCTTGCAAGTGCTGGACGGGGAGTTGGCCCGGTATCCGGATTTACCCCGCACGATGGATGGATTGGATGCGTATTGCAGTCTGCGCGAAAGTTCATGGGTGGACCGGGAAGGCAAGTTCAAGCTGGAAAACGGTGAAGTGGTCATCAATTTCGGCAAGAAAAAAGGCGAGTCCCTGAAAAACCTGGCCCGGACTGATCCCGGTTTTCTGCGCTGGATATTGAAAAGTGATTTTTCATCCGACACCAAGGATGTGGTGCGCAAAGCGCTCGAGTCCTCCCGGACCCATCCGTTAGGCGCCGGTCTGGCCGACGGCCTGCAATTTTAAAATATGGCAAAAACCGCGAAATTATGATATAAAGGGTCATGAATTTAACCAATGATCCCTCGCGTGTGCCTTCAGCCGAAAAAATAGGCGCGAACCGAATCTTTGTCAATGGACTGCCGTTTGATAATACGGCCGCCAAGTTTTGGACCACCCTGTTCGATGAATTACTCCTCGAATATCCGACCGTGGACGAGGTGATTCTGGAGGGTGCCACCGGAGGGCTTTTGATCGGCGACTTTTTGACGCCCGAGGCGGCGCTCCAGCGCGATATGAATCAACTGTCCAATGCGGATCGGGCTGTTCAGCAAACCCTGGAAGAGGTGATTGCGGCGATGGATATCATCGGTCCCCCGGCCGTCGTTCACCTGACGGCCAAAGCGGGGGAATCCAGGTTGGTTTCCCGGCCCATGGAAGCGGAGGCCTTGGATGCGGATATCCTGCCCTTCCTGACGGTCTGGTTGTTGGAATGGGGGATGATGGCTGAGTGGGCTTGGAACCAGGATCAGGTGCGGGGTGATTTCATGGCCGAGGATCGCCACCGGCAACTGGTTTATCTGGTCAAATTCAATCTGGTTAACCATCACCTGAGCGAAGGGTTGTTTCAGCGGACGGTGAGCGTTCGGTTTCAGCGCGGGCCCCGGGTCGAAGGCTGACCCAGGTTCAGAACCGATCAGGAATGAACTCCACGTGACCACCACCGCTTTTCTCGATCATCCGGATTTTCTGGGGCATCGGACCGGGCCCCGACATCCGGAGCGACCCATCCGGCTGGAAATTTTGCGCCAGGCGCTCGATCAGGTCCCCTGGCGGGACCGTCTGTTCCGACTGGAGCCACGGGCGGCGGAGCGGGAGGAATTGCTCCGGGTCCACACGCCGGACTATCTCGACCATTTACAGAACCAATCCGAGACGTGTAACGTCTTTCTGGAAGCACCGGACACCCCGGGTTCGGCGGGTACCTGGAAGGCCGCCTGCCGGGCCGCAGGTGCGGTTCTGACCGCGATCGATGCCGTGGTTGCCGGAACGGTGCGCAATGCCTTTTGTGCCGTTCGGCCGCCGGGGCATCATGCTGGAGCCGATGTGGCGCGCGGGTTCTGTTTCCTCAATCATGTTGCGATCGGCGCCCGTCATCTCCAGGCCCGGCATGGGATGCGCCGCATTGCGATTCTCGATTGGGATGCCCACCACGGGAATGGGACCCAGGAGATTTTCGAGGCCGACGGCGACGTGCTTTTGTGTGGGACCCACCAGTTTCCCCTCTATCCTGGGAGTGGCCGGGAATCCGAACGCGGACGCGGACCTGGATTGGGACGGATCCTCAATCGACCCCTGGCCCGTGGGTCCACGGATGTCGATTTGCGGGCTGTATTTGAGAATGAGTTCCGACCGGCCCTGCGCGAATTCCGGCCGGACTTTATCCTGATCTCGGCCGGGTTTGACGGACTGGCTGGCGATCCCCTGGCCAATTTGAATTTCACCCCGGGCGGGTTTCGCGATTTGACCCGGAGAATTCGGAGCTGGGCCGATGATCTGTGCGGAGGCCGAATCGTGTCCGTGCTGGAAGGCGGCTATGTCCCGGAGGATCTGGCCGCAGGGGTCATCGCCCATTTGGAGGCGTTGTCGGAATAGATTTATTTTTGTGTCTGGGCGGCCGCTCGAAACGTATACAGCGGCTTTTTAGAAAATAGCGTAGCATCGCCGAGTTCGGCCCGGATGAATTTTGTGAGCTCAGGCGTGGAGGAGGTGAGGATATAACCGTTGGTGGTGTCGCCCTCCTCCAGAGAGGTGATGGGGTGGCGGGCCAGCCGGTTTTGGAAACCCGTCAAGTTGAGCGGGAAGAGACGGAATTGGTTGGTTCCCCAATCCACCCGAAAGAGAAGATGTGCGGGCACCGTGGCGAAAAGGCCGAGATCCTGTCGGTCCGGAGGGGTGGCGACCAGGAAGAGGTTGGAGTCGATCCGGTGTAGGGCGGCGGCGAAGCGTGCCTCGTTTTTGCCGTCTTGAAGCAGAACGGCATACTGGTTTTTATCCAGGGGCGAGAAGAAAGCCGCAACCGAAGCGTCGGCATCGGTCCAGAGTCCGGCCAGAGCGGGATCGGCGATCCGGGTATCGGGGGCGAACCAGGGGTTGATGGCGCGGATGACACAACCGGTGAAGAGCAGGGCAAACCCGGTGACCAGTAAACGGAGAGAGTGGCGGTTCATATCCTCAACATCCTTATTTAAGGCTCTGTGGATTTTGTCGGGGGTGAAGTCCGACCGTCACCCCAAGGCAGACTTTTCCAGACGAGAATCCAGGCGAGGGGGGGGAGGGTGAAAAGAAGTTCCCGGAGTCCGGCGTTGAGGTTGTGTCGGGAGAGGAACATGCCTTTGTTTAAATCCATAAAAATCACGGCGTCCGGCCAGTAGATCCGTTGGGCGCTAAAGGGCCACATCGCCAGGATACCGAAGGGGGCGCCGGTATCGCCGGTGACCAGATCAATCAGGAGATGGCTGAATCCAATGGCGGCGAGGAGCAGGAGGTGGGCGCGGGGCAGGCCGGGTTCGCGACGGTTCCAGAGCCACCAGGAGCCGAGGACCAACGCCAGGACGAAACCGAAGGTGTGGGTGCCATATTGGTGATAGGCATTGAAATTACCCACGGGAATACCGAACAAATAATCGATGTCCGGTGCATTGCTGAGGAGGACGCACCCCAACAACCCCCGCCAATGGGAGCGGACTTGGGCGTACCATTCGCGGGCTCGGCCATGGGGCAGGAACCAAGCCGACCCCAGCGTCAGGCCGACTATAGTATGAGCGATGGGAGAAGCCATTGCTCTTTAAGATAGTGTATTGCGCACGGATATGCACGCATTTCCCTGCGGGAGTTGAAAAAACTTGCGATTTGGGGCCGGGGATGATATTCGGACGGGATGAAAACAACAGCCCTTCGGATTTATGGTAAAAGCGATTTGCGTCTGGAGTCTTTCGATCTGCCCGCGATGGGGGACGATGCCATTCTGGCGGAAGTGATCACCAATTCCGTCTGCATGTCCTGCCACAAGGCCGCCCTGCAGGGACCGGACCACAAGCGGGTTCCGAAGGATGTGGCGACCCACCCGACCATTATCGGGCATGAATTTTCAGGCCGTTTGCTGGAAGTGGGCAAAAAATGGGCGGACCAGTTCAAGGCCGGCCAGAAGTTCAGCATCCAGCCGGCGTTGGGCTATAAGGGCAGTCTGGATGCGCCGGGGTATTCGTTTCGCACCATCGGGGGGATGGCCACCCGGGTTTTAATTCCGTCCTGTGTGATGGAGATGAATTGCCTGTTGCCGTTCGAGGGCGACGGCTTTTTCAAGGCGTCGTTGAGCGAACCGATGTCCTGCATCGTGGGGGCGGCGCATGCCCAATACCACACCAAAATGGGCAGTTACAACCATCTGATGGGGATCGTGGAGAATGGCGATTGCGCGATACTGGCCGGTGCGGGACCGATGGGATTGGGGTGCATCGATTATCTGTGCCACGGTCCGCGCAAGCCGCGTCGTCTGGTCGTCACGGATATCGATGACCGGCGGATTGCGCGGGCGGCGCAGTTGTTTTCACCCGAAACAGCCCGGCAGAGCGGAGTGGAGTTGATATACTTGAATACGGCGGGAGTACCGAATCCGGTGGATGCGATCCGGGCCCTGACCGGCGGCAAAGGGTTTGACGATGTGTTCGTGTTTGCGCCGGTGGCGCCGGTGGTGGAGCAGGGGGACGCGATCCTGGCTCGCAATGGGTGTTTAAATTTCTTCGCCGGGCCGACGAAGACCGATTTTGCGGCGAAGTTCAATTTTTACAATGTTCATTATGCGGAAACGCACCTGGTGGGGACGTCGGGGGGCAATACGGATGATATGCGCGAATCGCTGGATTTGATGAGCCGGAACCTGATTAATCCGGCGGCGATGATCACCCACATCGGCGGGATCACCTGCGCGGCGGAAACGATCTTGAAATTACCGGAGATACCGGGCGCCAAGAAGCTGGTTTACACCCATTGCGATTTCCCCTTGATGGCCCTGGACCGATTGGGCGAACAGGCGGAGCGCTATCCCTTTGCCGGCGAATTGGCGAAGATCTGTGCGCGGCATAACGGGCTCTGGAATCTGGAGGCCGAAACCTACCTGCTTCGGCACGCGCCCGGCTATGCCGGATAACGCGACATTTTGACGCACTGCGACACGGATTGCGTGGCAATGCGTGACATTACGGCTCCGCTATCATTTTTTGGCGGCTTTAAAAATAACTCCATAAATTTCATAATTATCTATTTTGTAATCACTTATAAAAGATAAGTCAAGGCTTTGTTAATTTTTGGCACGCTCATTGCTTATCTTCAGTCTGTAACGATAGTGTTTGTATAACAAGGCTTCAGTGCGCGTCGCACGAAGGAGAGAGCCATGTCTAAAGTTATTGGAATTGATTTGGGGACAACGAACTCCTGTGTGGCCGTAATGGAAGGTGGCGAGCCGGTCGTTATTCCCAATGCGGAAGGCGCGCGTACGACGCCATCGATTGTGGCGTTCACCAAAACCGGCGAGCGGCTGGTCGGCCAGGCGGCGAAACGCCAGGCCGTCACGAACCCCAAGAACACGGTGTATTCAATCAAGCGGTTCATGGGACGCAAATATGACGAAGTCTCGCATGAAATCGCCCTCGTTCCCTACGAAGTGATCCGGGCCAAAAACGGCGACGCCCAGGTGAAGATCGGCAACGACGTTTATTCCCCGCCCGAAATTTCCTCGATGATCCTGGGCAAGTTGAAGGCGGATGCCGAGGCTTTTCTGGGGACGACCATCACCCAGGCGGTGATCACCGTTCCGGCTTATTTCAATGACAGCCAGCGGCAGGCCACCAAGGATGCCGGCAAGATCGCCGGGCTCGAGGTTCTGCGCATTATCAACGAACCCACGGCGGCTTCCCTGGCGTATGGGTTGGATAAGAAAAAGGACGAAAAAATAGCCGTGTACGATCTCGGCGGCGGAACGTTCGATATATCCATTCTCGATATCGGCGACGGGGTTTTCGAGGTCAAGGCCACCAATGGCGACACCCATCTCGGCGGCGACGATTTCGACCAGAAGGTCATCGAGTGGCTGGTTTCCGAGTTCAAGAAAGAAAATGGGATTGACCTGACCAAGGACCCCATGGCGCTTCAGCGGTTGAAGGAAGCCGCCGAGAAGGCCAAGTGCGAGTTGTCCAGCGCCCAGCAGACCGAAATCAACCTGCCGTTCATTACGGCTGACGCCTCCGGTCCCAAGCATCTGAACCTGTCGATCACCCGGGCGAAGCTCGAACAGTTGGTTGAGGATTTGATCCGTCGGACCGAGGGGCCGGTCAAGGCCTGTTTGAAAGATTCGGGTTTGAAGGGCGTGGACGAGGGGATCCTGGTGGGCGGTATGACCCGGATGCCGAAGGTTCAGGACATGGCCCGCACGGTGTTTGAGCGCGAACCCCACAAAGGGGTCAACCCGGACGAAGTCGTGGCGGTGTGCGCGGCGATCCAAGGCGGAATCCTGAAGGGCGAAGTCAAGGATGTGCTGTTGCTCGATGTGACGCCGCTCTCGTTGGGCATCGAGACGCTGGGCGGGGTGTTTACGACCCTGATCGAACGCAACACGACGATTCCGACCAAGAAGACGGAAATTTTCAGCACGGCCTCGGACAATCAGCCGAGCGTTGAAATTCACATTCTGCAGGGTGAGCGCAAGATGGCCGCCCATAACAAGACCATCGGCAAATTTCATCTGGATGGAATTCCGCCGGCGCCCCGCGGCGTGCCGCAGATTGAAGTGACGTTCGATATCGACGCGAACGGCATCCTGCATGTTTCGGCGAAGGACTTGGGGACGAACCGCGAGCAGAAGATCACCATCACCGCGTCCGGCGGACTTTCCGATGCCGACATCAAGGAGATGGTTCGCGACGCCGAAGCGAATGCCGAGGAAGACAAGAAACAGCGTGAATCGGCGGAAGTGCGCAACCAGGCCGAAAACCTGGTGTACCAGACCGAGAAACTGCTCAAGGAGCAGGGCGAGAAGGTGGCGGCGGACAAGAAGAGCGCGGTGGAAAAGGAAATTGAAAAGGTTCGCGAGGCGATCAAGACCAATGACACCGAGGCGATGAAAGCGGCGATTGAAAGCCTGACGCAAACGGTGCAGACGATTTCCGCCGACCTGTATTCGCAGGCCCGGAAACAGCCGGGTGCCGAAGGGGCGGAAGGGGCGGGTCCGGCCGGTGAGCCGGCTGCCGACGCGGGCGCAGGCCCGGGGAAATCCGCCGAAGGCGATGTGGTTGACGCCGACTATGAAATGGTTGACGACAAGAAGAAAAAATAAGAGGGGTGCACCGCGTGGGCGCATCCGGCTTTGACGGACAAACAACAGGAAAGGCAAGGTAGCGAACGATGAAGATCAGGCCATTGGGAGATCGGGTTTTAGTGGAGCCCAAAAAGGAAGGCGAAGTGTCCAAGGGAGGAATCATCATTCCGGATTCCGCCAAGGAAAAACCCCAGGAGGGGAAAGTGATCGCGATCGGCACGGGCAAACGCGATGACGATGGGAAATTGATTCCGTTCAACGTCAAGATCGGCGACACCGTCCTGATGCCCAAATACGGCGGGACTGAAGTCAAACTGGACGACAAGGAATACCAGATTGTCCGCGAAGAGGACATCCTGGGCGTGATCGAGTAAGACCCGGTATCCAATCAACACATCAAGGAGTAAATGACCATGGCGGATAAAGGCAAGCAGTTGAAGTATGACAGCGAAGCGCGGCAGGCGATTCTGCGCGGTGTGGAAAAGCTCAGCCGGGCGGTTAAGACGACCCTCGGCCCGTGCGGGCGCAATGTGATCCTGGACAAGAAATTCGGTTCGCCGACGATCACCAAGGACGGCGTGACCGTGGCCAAGGAAATCGATCTGCCGGACGCCTTCGAAAACATGGGCGCGCAGATGGTTCGTGAAGTCGCGAGCAAGACCAGCGACATCGCCGGCGACGGCACCACCACCGCGACCGTGCTCGCGCAGGCCATCTATCGTGAGGGCGCCAAGAACGTCGTGGCCGGCGCCAACCCGATGGAAGTCAAGCGCGGCATCGACAAGGCCGTCGAGGTCGTCATCGAGCAGCTCAAGTCGTTCGCCAAGCCGGTGAGCGGCAACGCCATCGCCCAGGTCGGCACCATCTCGGCCAACAGCGACAGCACGATCGGCACGATCATC
>CAZCDO010000163.1:0-9159 GCA_964497135.1 uncultured Verrucomicrobiota bacterium | reverse complement strand
CGTCCGGTCGGGGTAGTTGTCCCCGCACCATCAGATGGTCCACACTGGCGGGAAAACGGCGCAGAGGAACTTCCATCACCTTGATGGAACGGGCCAGATCGTCATACGGAAAACCATCCGCCAACAATTTCTGACTGGGCGCAACCACCTGGGACCAGGGCAACCGCCCCCATTTTTCGTGGATGATTCCCATCGCCGCCATCTGGCCCGGCACGGAAACGGCCAGGGGTCCCAGTAAATTGGCATCGTTCTTTACCGAACAAAAATATTCGTTCTCGTTGATCCCCCGATCGGCCGACTGCGGCAGCACCTCGTACAGGGAGGGATGCGCGGCCAGGGGGGCCGGACCATTGCCATCCACCGCCCAGACTTTACCGGTCCGTCCGTCCCGAATCAGGGCGGCCCCCACATACCCCCCGATGCCGCACGCACTGGGTCGAACCATGCTACACGCCAGGGCCGTCGCCACCGCGGCATCCATGGCATTTCCGCCGGCGGCCAGGATCCCGTTTCCGATCCGGGCCGGCAAATCCGGATTGGCCGCAACAACACCGACTGACGATTCAAATTCGTGAGAGGACATGGACCGATCTCCCGGGTTTCGGCGGATCTTTATATCACCGATCCGCCGCTCCGGCAAACAAATCGGTTTATTCTTTCCACTCAGGATTGACGAGGTCGCCCCACCTTTGAAGCGTCCGGGAATACAACCCACCCCGGCCTCCGGCCACCCCTCCGTGGGAGGGGACCCAGCGAAATCCGATCCCCCCTCCCAAGGGATCCAGCAGAAATTGATCCCCTCCAGCGGAGGGGTCCGCGTAGCGGGGGGTGGGTAAATCCGGCGGCCAGGCACAAATTGACCGGGGCAAGACATCCACCGAATGCAACGCGCGGTCTGTTTTTAAAAAGAATTTCTGAATGGCCGGCACGGCCTTTATCAGGCGGTGAAACGATAACTGTAAAGATCGGCATCCCGCAGAACAAACCGCAACCGCACCGGTCGTCCGGCCAGCGTAGCGAGATTGCCCCGCCACTGCACCGGGAATTCCAGAGCGTCGCCGACAATCTCAATGCAGTCGTCGAGCGCAAATCCATCGAGAGGACGACCCTCCGGCGATTGCACCTCCACCCGCGCGCCCCCGCCCGCGGAGGTGGAAATATTCAGCAACAGCCGCTGGCCGTCAAAGGTCAGCGGCTTCGTCGTCAACTCCCCACCCCCCAACGGCGCATGCAGGGAGACAAATCCATCGATCCGCAGCGTGTAGCGTCGGATGGCATTGCCCGTCCCGCGCCAGTAGCCCTCGTTGACAAACATCGACAATTCGTTCGGCGCACCGGCAATATCCGACGCCGTCTCGAGCATGCCCCACCCCTGGTAATTATCGCCATACGCCCAATTCCCGACCGGGCGCAAACCGGGCCGGATAAAGGCCTCATCCCAGCGCTTAAATGTGCGGCCATCGCGACTGGCCATGAACTGACCGTCGGTGACTGCGGCCCCATATCGCTCGCTCACCTGCGCCCGTAACTGGCGGTGCTCCAATTCCGGAAGCGCCTCGATGGTGGGTGACCAGGGCCGTTCCGTATACCGGGTCGGAAATCCAAGAAAGAGATGCGGGGCGCGGTAGTAGGGGAGAACTTGGTTCGTGTAGAGTTGTTCGGCGGGCGAGCCGGGGTATTCCAGCCACTCCGGTTTTGTCCAGTGAACGAAATCGGGAGAGGTGCAGGTCATGATCCCGCGAAAGAAATTGCCTGAGACATGGCGAATATAGGCTCGGTATTCCCCGCGCAGGGAATCCCAGAAGGCCAGGTTTTGCGAATCGAAAGTCCCCTCCGACATGACCGGCTCCTCCTGGAGGAGCGACCAGTGCAAGCCATCCGGCGATTGCATCCCATAAAGTTTAAGCGGCCATTCGAGTTCATTCGCACCCAGCGCCTTATATCGCGCTTCCGCCGGGCAGGTTGGGTTGGGGTCTTTGAACGGAGCAAATCCGTGGATGCCCATGTTATCCTTGCCGATACCCATAAAAACAATGTTGTTATCGGTCGAGCCGTTGAATGCGATCAACCCCAGCGAAGGGCGGTGCCAATGAATCCCATCCTCGCTTTCGGCGTACCCGATCCTGATCGGGGCTCCCCCTTCGAGCTTGGCTTTTCCATTCACTTCAATCGTAGCGAAATGCCAGGCTTGGTAATATAGGCGAAAGATATCGCCATCGCGAAAACAAGTTTTGTAACCGCCACACATGTTGCCTTCCCACGGCCGGTCGGTCACCAGGGCGAGATCCTTCATCGTTGGCCGGTTAAGCCGAAGCGAGGCCTGCCCGGCCAACGACTCGATCAGTGAATCATCAACAAACAACTCCAGGCGGGAACCGATCGGAGTGGGCTCACAAGTATTCATTTAGATCTTCTTTGGGGCTCAATTATTGAAATCGACCGAAAGAGATAAACACACCCATAAACGCAATTCAAGACGGGAGATTGCACACTCCAAAATGTTCGATCTTGAATTTTCTTCCTTGGACTGCGGAACTCCATGTTCCGCTTTTCCGCAGCGCAGTTCACTGCGCCCTCCCCACTCAAGGTGAGCCCACTCTATTGGCGGATATTTTTAAGTCGGTTTCGATAGAATATCCCGAATCTCGCCCGGCTCCTTGGCCACCGCCCATCGCCAGCGTCCAAACCCACCGTGCGCGTTCACCGCCTGCGTCCATTCGTCCAAATAGCGGCGCTTCACTTTATCTTGCTCCGTGTCTTGACCCTTGGTCTCCAAAACCAGATGATCGCCGTTTTTCAGCCGCACCAAAAAATCAGGCCGGTACTTGCGCACGACACCGCGATAGACGTAGAGCACCTCAAAGCCAATGTGATCATTCTTAACCCAAGCATCCACGGCGTCGTTGTCGTCCAGCGCAAAGGAATCAGAGGCCTCCCAGGTACTGTCATACACGCAGGCATTGATGTGCGACTTGCGCGTGCGCTCGCAAGGCCTGCCCGTGTACCAGGTTCGCATCTCGCCTGTCGCGCGGATCGGATGATCGCTGTCGAATAGGGGCGTCAGCCGTTCGGTGTTCTCCTGCCGCACCGCCTCCCACACATGTTGGACCACCCGCGACATGTTGAGCGTGACGATCAAGCGCCGCCGCAACTCGTCCTGATAGAACAGTGGCGGTGAAATGTCGATCCGGTCGGCGCGGATGAATTGCTCGACGATGCGCACCAACTGCGCCAGTAAAACCTCGCGGCTGCCCTGCCAGGTGTTCTTCATCTGGTCAAATACGTCCCGCGCCGTCTCGAAGACGATACGCTGGGTACGAAACTCACGAGCCAATCGTTCCAGTTCGATCCGGCTGACCTTGGTCACATCCGGCTTGCCTTCGAGGACGGGCGCGAGTTCCGCCACCTGCGCCGTCTGTCCCGCATCCAATTCCAGTCTCGGCGTCTTCGACCAATCCAGGGTCAGGTTCGGAACGAACACGCGTTCAATGCGCACCACGTTCGGCCAGCGGATCTCGAATCCGCTTTTCGCTAGGTCGGGTTCAATCGCCGTCTTGGGCGTCGGGGGCGGCGGTGGTCCGTCCAGGCTCCCCTCGTGTGGCAAAAACGTGAAGGGCACGCCGAAAATGTTGACGTATTCCGATTCGAAAAGCCCTGTTTCCGGATTGGTCTCGTAACTGGTTCGCCGCAGACCGCGCCCCACCACCTGCTCGCACAGCAACTGCGACGAAAACGCGCGCAGTCCCATAATGTGCGTCACCGTCTTGGCGTCCCAGCCTTCCGAAAGCATTCCCACGGAAATGACCTTCTGAATGCCAGCCCCCGGCTGTCCCACCTTGCCTACGGTATCCACCGTCCGCCTCAGCAGTTCCGCCTGCTCGGCTTTGGTTAATTTCCGTTCCACCGGCGCGTCGCTCTCTTCACCGTTGTCGCCGTCCCCCTCTGGTTCCTCCACGGGCGCAACCGGCTCCTCACGTTCTTCCGCCTCCTTGAGCACCTTCGAATCAATGTGCAGAATACGTTCCGGGTCGCACAACTCATCAATATGGATGCGCCGTGAATCGAAGGCGTGCTTCACCCGCGCCGCCGTCTCCGTGCGATTGCAGACCGTAATCATCACCGGCGGGGTCGGCTGTCCGGCCGCCTTCCAGGCTTTCCAAGCCTCCCGCCAGTCATAGCCCAACAGGTAATAGGCGTTCACTACCAAGTCGGGCAGCGGCTCTTCCGGCTCCGCCTTGCGGTTCAGGTCGTCTTTCACGTCCGGATCGTTGTAAATGTGGTACAGCCGCGACTTGTAGGTCTTCGCGTCCGGCACGGCATCGTCGCGCACCACTACGCGCGGGGTTTTGACCAGTCCGGACTCGATGGCATCGTTTAGCCCGAAGTCGCTGACAATCCAGCCGAACAAAGCCTCTTCGCTGCTCTTCTTGCCCGACGGCGTAAAGGGCGTGGCGGAGAAATCGTAGCAGGTCAATATGCCCCGCGACCGATGCAACCGATCCAGCCCCCCGATCCAGACCGTCGCTTCCTCGGCGCTATCCTTCAGATCCCGGTTGCGAAGGTATTTGCCCTCCGCCTCCCAATTCACCCGCCAGGCGTGGTGCGCCTCGTCATTGATCACCAGTAGATTACGGGCGGACGCCATTTCGCCCAGCACTTCGCGCGTGTAGGCTTCGTCGCTCTTCGCGCCACGCTTGTCCACGCTACGCCGTTTCGCGATCTGCTCCGCGCTGTCCCAGGCCAGCGCGTGCCAGTTACGAATCAGCACCTTCCCCTGCCGCAACTTGTCCAGCAAGGCCGACGGAACGATGTCGAACTCTTCGTAATAGTTCCCCGCCGCCGCCGGTTCCAACACCGCCAACCGGCTCTTCACCGTCAACCCCGGCGCCATCACCAGGACATTCTTCGCGAAGCGGGTGTCCTGCGGATAGGCCACCTTGTTCAGAATATGCCAGGCGATCCCCATCGCCATCACGATGGTTTTTCCGGACCCCGTCGCCATCTTGCAGCATTGCCGCATGAACGCCCCACCATCGCCGGGATTCTCGATCCCCACCCGTTCCGAAGCCGGGCCTTCGGTCAGCCAGATCAGCGTTTCAATGGCTTCCAACTGACAGAAAAAAAATCGCCGAGTCCCGAACGTTTCCGGGTCGGTCCAGTGATCGAGCAGACGCTTCGTAATGCTCGAAACGCCCGGATACCCCGCAGTGCGCCACGCCGCCACGCGCGGGCGAATTTTATTGACCAGCGGTATCTCCACAAAGATCCCCGGATCATCGAACGCCTTGGATTCTCCGGATGCCACCACATACCCCGCCGGACGTCGTCCCTCGGCCAGATCGAACAATCGCGACTCCCGCTCGTAGCGCCAATGTTGAAGGGGTTCCTCATACGGAGAGTTGACGATCAAGCGGTCTATGCTTGCTCTGCGCGATTTCGAATGGGTCTTGCGGCTCATTAGGTTTCCCTTAGGCATTGCGAATGGTCAGGTCGGAAATAAATGACCTATAATCATCCAAGCCGACAACAGCAATGTCTCTGGTCAGCCAGGACAGATGCCGCTTCAGTTGCTTCAACAGCACATCCCGTGCCTGCATCGCACGTCGCGGTTCTCTTCTTATAGACGTTCCCAAGTCCGAGAAGAAGAACACGACTCGGGGCGAAACATCCAACTTCCGCCGCGAAACCCTGAAAAGAGCTCGCTCCCCGGCGTCGGTGGCGCAATGCGATCCACCAACGATCCCGGCAACGGTATCCCGCGCCTTGATGGCAACCGCCATCGGCACGTTATCGAACTTCTCCCGATGCGGAACGCCCAAACTGAAATCCTTGGCCTCCATGAGGAGCAACGGTTGCTGGTTCCCCGGAATGCACAAAAAATCAATCGCCTTCGTGGGGGCGACATTGGCCGACATCTTCGTCTTGTAGAACCTCCCAGCCTCGTCATACTTCAAGACTGTCCAAGACGGGCCGAACTCGAAGTCCAAGTTACCTTCCCGCATAGTCAGCCCCTTTCTCCGCCACGAAATGCAGGGAGGCCTTCTGTTCGCGCTGATAGTGGTCAGCGAATTCATCCAGAATCGGATTGTCGCGCAAATCGGCCAACGTATCTCCGGTCTGTACATGGACAGGCCCGTCACCCTGCCGGCTCATCGCCATGAATCGAATGGGAACCTTTGGCACGGTCTGGTACTCGGCGGCCATGGACAGTTCACCGATCAGCAGGTAGTCGTGCGTGGTGACAAATACCTGGATGCCGAGTTTGGCCAACTCGCGCAGAAAAAGCGCGACATGCCGGATCAGGCGTGGATTGAGATTGGCTTCCGGTTCATCCCAGAAAAGAATGGTGCCTTTGTCGATACTCCCGTTGTTGATGAGGTGCACCAATGCCGCTATCTTGCGGTGGCCTTCGGCGAGGAGGTGAGCCTCAAACGATCGTTCACCCTTCTTGCTTTTCACATAGAAGCGTTCGCCCTTTTGAACCACACTGCCGTCCAGAATATCTTCCAGACCTAATTTGAGGCGTGACAGGACTATGTTCTTCGTCTTCAGCGGGGCCGCCGACAACGCCCTGCAAATGTCATAGTATGTCTGGTCGAATGCCAGTTCCCGTTTTTCATACGAGGCGGCAAATCCCGGGTAAATGGCGAGCACTTCGTTGGGCGGAATAAAAATACCCTTGGCGTTAGGCATCTGGGTGATGATCGATGGGTCGTACATCTGAGACGCTTTGCCTTCATGTATCAGAACACGGTAATGCCGGCTTTCTGATTCAAGAGAAACAGAGGCCGCAGCGTTCTCAGTTCGCCTTCGCAGCAACAAGGAAAGGTCCCCGTTTTCCGGCTTGAACAGGCCGTTCAGCAAGTGATACTCGTGGGTGCGTTTGTGCTCCTCGTTCTCGGTTCCGTTCTTCCCTGTCATCCACTGGGTCAAGGCATAGAGAACCTTGAGCAAGTGAGATTTGCCCGTTCCATTGGCGCCGATAATGACGTTCACACCGGGACAGAACTCGATCTTCTCGTTATCGAAAACCGTAAAATTACCGATTGTGCAGTTGCGAATGATCATCATTTCACCTCCATAACTTTCAAACTCTCTACTCCCCGGTCATCCACAATCTTGACGGCCACCCGCGAATGGTCCTCCAGATCGAACGGCAAGGACACCGTTCCCCGGTACGCTTCGATCAGGTCCTCGTCAATCTCGGCTTTGAGGTTCTTCGCAAGCCGCGCCCAGCCTTCAGTATCGCCGGCCATCGGAAAAAACACCTGGCGCGGGTACAAACTGCGCCCGTCGTAGTCGGTGTCCAGCATCCAGACGGCGATCTGTTGCACGCCGCCGGATTCGATGCCGCCGGTCTTGGTGTTGTAATAGTCGAAGCCGTAGACCTCGACTTCCCACTTGCCCTTCTGCTCGCCTCGCTTGATCTGGCGCAGCGCCACATCCGGCTGGCCGATCAGCCAGAAACTCTCGTTGCTGGACCGATTCTTCTTCAGGTCATCGGTCAGCATATCGGCATTCATCTGAACCTTTAGAAACTGCATCCCCGCCAGTTCCGACTTCATCTCGTCAATATCCTTGGCCGCCTCCGGATCGAACTGAAAGGCCGCGAAGATGATCAGCTTCGGCCTGGGCACCAAAGTCCGCGCCTCCTCCCACGCCTGCTCAACCTGCTTTTGCTCCAGCGGCGCGTGTTCCGGACCGAACGAGACAACAATCCGCTGGGGGGCATATGCCGTACCTTTATCGCGCACCGACTTCGCACCTTCGTCGCTAGGGCGGGTTTCACCGTCAGCATGCAACCAGCGACAGCCCGGCAACGGCTCCAACCGGGCAAACCGGATATGTTGTCCGGCCTTTCCGCGAATTCCCGTACGTAACAACTCGTCGCGCCACTCGTTCTGCCGCAACGTTTCGCCCGACCGCGCCACGGATGAATCAGCCGACTGTTCCTTCTCCCCCTGGGATGTGGCCGGGGTGAGAGTGTCCTCAATGGACTTTACCACCGGCGCGGGCACCGCTTCAACCGTGAACGGACCGCTGACCCGCTTGCGCTTGTTGTCCGGAAACGGCTGGTCGTAAAGGGTTTCCTGGTCGGCATGGCGGGCGATGGCAGCATCGATCTGTTTCCGCGTCATGCCGTCCCGGATATCGGCCATCTCGTGGTAACTGCCTGGCACAAATCCTGAAGGCACATCCATATTCTCGATCCGCATGTGACCATCGGCACAGTCTGTGTAAATGAGAATTCCACGATCTACGTCGCGTAATCCGGCATCAGAAATGCGTACTTTCTCTGTGACATTGTCCCACCGCCTCTTCAGCGAAGCCTCGAAATCCTTAAGACCCTTCGTGTGCACTCTTTGTGCTTCAATCCATTTTGATCGTGTAACTGAGGCACGGAGCTTATCCTCTATGGCCTGCATCAACCTGTCGCGGGAGAAGTCAATGTACAGAAGCTGTTGGACGTAAGTGCGGGATTGTAGTTCTTGGTTTGTCTCTGATTCCGATGGAGAGTAGTCAAACGCCTCCAACACATGGTGCGCACCCACCCGTTGCTGGTAATGCTTCAGTTCCTCGATGAGTTCGTCACGGCCGATACGAGCATCCTGATGACTCCCGATGGCGGCATTGATCTTCTGTCTGATCCAACTGTCGCCATGATAGATGATATCCAGTTCAATAGACGAGTGGACCACTTGGTTCTTGGCAAAGTACTCCTTGATGTCTTTGAGGTGATCACCACTGCCGCACGCATAGAGGAAGTTCTGGATCATCTTGGAGACAAGGTCGCAGTGGTCAGTGAAGACGCGAGCGAATCTCTTGATTTGCTTGCGGACTGTCTCACCAACTTCCGAGAATCCGTCCTCTGTGGCGTCACCTCCACGCAGTTCATCCAGGATTGCCTGCGCTGTCGCCTTGCACTCCTCTGGGCTCGTTGCGTCTCTGAGGCGATCCGCAAACGCGCCTTGGCATGGCTTTGCTACCCACAGAAAGAATGTTGTCTTTTCCGGAGACAGTTGCCCTGATGACACTGCCTCAGCCCAGTTCGCCAGTGTCTTCCACAGATCCACGCTGCGGTCAGAAACAGGATTCCCGTCCAACGATGACTTGTCTTGTTCTGCAAGAACCGTCTTGTCGGGACGCTCAACCCCGACA